>NZ_JBFUGY010000010.1:0-204601 GCF_056402655.1 Bradyrhizobium sp. P3_C3
TAGATGCGGTAATGGGCCCGGTAGATGCGGTAATGGGCCCGGCTCCGGAGCAAGGGGTCATGATGGTGGCTGTCCCCCGATAGATGATGAAACGGGGTCACGACTTGAGTCGGCCCCAAGCATCTGGAGACGGAGGACAGCCGTGGAGAATTATGCCGGAATCGACGTGTCATTGGAACTGTCGAGCGTGTGTGTTGTGGACGCCCAGGGTAAGATCCTGAAGGAAGCGAAGGTCGCAAGCGAACCCGACGCCTTAGTTGAGTTTTTTGAGACGCTCGGCTTTGCAGTGAAGCGGATCGGGCTGGAGGCTGGGCCGCTGTCGCAATGGCTGCATGCAGGCCTGAAAGGTGCAGGATTTGAAACAGTTCTGCTGGAAACGCGGCACGTGAAGGCCGCATTATCTGCAATGACGGTCAAGACGGATCGCAAGGATGCCCGCGGGATCGCCCAGTTGATCCGGATGGGATGGTTTCGGCAGGTACACGCAAAGTCGGTTGATGCGCAAGAGATCCGGGCACTCCTGATCGCACGCAAACAGCTTCTCGGGCGGCTGATCGATGTAGAATTAAGTATCCGAGGGATTTTGCGCGGCTTCGGTCTGAAGGTCGGCCCGGTGACGCGAAGGAATTTCGAAGCGCGGATTCGAGAGTTGGTTGCAGGCCAGGCGACATTGGAGCGCATTGCTGGTGCGATGCTTTCGGCACGATCGGCCCTGAAGGCAGAATACGGAAGACTACACAAGGCTGTGCTGGCAATTGTGCGTGATGATGCAGTCTGCCGCCAGCTTATGACAGTACCAGGCGTTGGTCCCCTGGTGGCCATCACCTACAAATCGGCGATTGATGATCCTCATCGCATTGTAAAGTCAAAGGCAGCAGGCGCGCTGTTCGGGCTCACGCCAAAGAAATATCAATCGGGAGAAAAGGACGTCACGGGCGGAATCACGCTGGCCGGCGATGAGACGGTGCGGACGGCCTTGTATGAAGCCGCCAACGTTCTGCTATCGCGCATCACGCGGTTCTCAAAACTCAAACGCTGGGGGATGGACGTCGCCAAGCGGAGAGGCTCGAAGCGCGCAAAGGTCGCCTTGGCACGCAAGCTCGCAGTGATCCTGCATCGGATCTGGGTCGATGGCACGACTTACCGATGGGCCGAAGCGGGCTCAATCGCAGCATAGAAGACGTGGAGGAGATCAAGAACGCAACCGGGATGAACTGAAGCCCGGTGCCCGAAGTCCCGTCGCCGGGACGGTGGATGCGGTGAAGCCGTTACACGCCCAGTGGCCGTCGTCCGACGAACCACGCGTATCTAGATAGGCTCACCGCTCCCTCTGACAGCATGATGTGGCGGCCAGGCGTCGACCACGAACAGAAGCATGAGCTCGGCGGCGTGGCGTTCACTCGGGAGGCTTGACATCATCGGGCCCATTACAGAAGGGCGTGTATCCAGAGCCTGGGATATTTGCGCCGCCGCTCCCAGGCGGTGGCGATCAAGCGCCGCCGGGTCTCCATGTCTGCCTGCACGACGTTGCCGAAGCAGATGCGATCGTACCGCTCGGCCAGATAGTCGAAGTAATCCCATCCGTCATTGAAGGGGTGATAGACCGGGACCGGGCGCAGGCCCATCTCTTCGAGCTTGGTCCGCGTTTTGATTTTATTGTCGCGCCCGCCCTGGTCGATCTCGATATAGCCCCAGACCCGATCGCCGATGCGGCGAGCAATCGCGACGTACCGGTCGAACAGGTCGGTGAAGTCGTCGATGTCGTCCGGCGCGAGCGACAATGCGCGGTCCATCGACATGCGGTGCGCGTGCGCGTGCTTGGTGGCGAGATTGTAGACGCCGCTGTCGATGAAGATATCGGTCCCGGCGGCGATGAAGGTATCGAGCATGCCGAAATGCTCGTCGGTGTGGATCTCATTGACGGCGACCAGCAGGTGCCTGTTGACGGTGTATGCATGGGCGAGCGTCTTGGGCTCGCTGGCGATGAAATAGATGGGCCACGCTTCCGGGTCCCAATTGCCGCCGGTTCTAATCATTGGTGATCCTGACGACGGAGCCTGTGCCGTGGATGTCCTCGTACCGGTCGAGGATGTGGCCAGCGGTGTACTGGTCCGGCTGCACCAGCAACAGATCGTACTTGTCGGCCTTCTCGCCGAAGGCGACGAACGGCCCAGGATACGGGCAAAAGATGGTGGTGCCGGTCAGCAATGGTTTCCAGCGCTCCCATTCGACCATGACGCCGCAGCACAAGAGGTGATGACGACGGCCCAGGCGGTAATGGTCACCGCGCTCGATGGCGTGGCGGGGATCGGCGATGGTGATCTCAAGCCGGGCGAGAAGGTCGCCCCGATTGTCGATCGTGCCCTGCAGCGGGTCGACCAATTGCTCGTCGTGAAACTGCCGGGCGGCGAGCATGCTGCCCAAATCCTTGTCGGAGAAGCCCAGGCGGTCGATCGGCATGTCGGTGAGCCGCAACGCCTCGACCTCCAGCTTCACAAGGTCGAGGTTCCACGTCGCCAGCTCGGGCAAGCGGTTATCGACCAGCGCGTATGCGCGGATCATGGCGTCGGTCCAGCCGCGTGCAACGATGACCGGCACCTCAAGCAAGCCCAGATGTTTCGCTGCGTCGAGCCTGCCGTGCCCTGCGATGATGGTGTCGTCCTCGGTGACGAGCAGCGGGACTGTGAAGCCGAATTGCGAGATCGACGCGGCGATCTGCTCGATCTGTGCGTCAGAGTGCAGCCGCGCATTGCGAGGCGATGGGATCGGCTCGTTGACCCGGCGTGTTTCGATCGTCCAGGCGGGGCCGGGAGCAGTTTTGACGCGCTCATCCATCAATTCTTGCCCTGTTTCAGCGGAACGAAACCCCAAAAATCAAAATCGAAATTTGCGGGCGCGGCGGCATCTTTGATCTGCATCAATGTAGGATCGAAGAATGAGCCTGCACAATCGGAGTTAGGAAGTAGGTGTCGGTTTTCTTGGCCTTGTTTTGCCTACGCAGCGAACGGTTTGGAGCATGCACGAGAACCTTGGCGAGGCTCGCACCGTTGTTCTAGCAGGTCCCGCTAAACGTGACCTGCGGCTTGATCTATTGCGAGGCATCGGTCAGTGGATGGTCTTCCTAGACCATATTCCGTACAACTTCCTGAACTGGTTCACCCTTCGCAACTACGGCTTCAGTGACGCAGCCGAAATATTTGTGTTCATTTCCGGCTATTCGATCGGATTTTCCTACGGACCAGCGGTCAAAGCCGACCAGCTTCTCGCTGCGGCCAAGCGCCTTTGGACGCGTGCATCGCAACTCTACGTTGCCCATATTTTCTTATGTTTGCTTCTCATAGCTCAGATTGCTCGCACCGCAGCTCGGTTTGACAACCCGATGTACAAGGACGAGTTCAATGTCGCGCAGTTTCTCGACCGTACCGATATAATGATCGGGCAGGCCCTTTTGCTCAAGTATAAGCCAGTCAACCTCGATGTCCTGCCCCTCTACATCGTGCTGGTGCTTGCGGCGCCAGCGGTACTGTGGGGCCTGCTGCGTCGGCCGAACTGGACGCTGCTCTGCTCTGCGGTTCTCTACTTCGCAGCTCGACATTTCGATTGGAATTTGCCTTCGTTTCCGGGCGGCAAGTGGTACTTCAATCCTTTCGCCTGGCAGTTCTTGTTCGTCGTCGGCATTTGGTGTGGCTTTGGTGGCGGTCCCACCGTAAGGACAGCAGCATTGTCCCGCCCGGCCGTCACGGTCGTCGCAGTGGCATGGCTCGTCTTTGCGTTCCTGATCGTGATGACGTGGCACGTGCCAACGTTGGAGCGATTTGTGCCGCAGGCGCTAATTCACGCGATTTATCCCATCGACAAAACCAATCTCGATCCGCTGCGTCTCACGCATTTCTTCGCACTGATGGTCGTACTGCTGCATGTTCTCCCGCCGGATGTGCCGGGGCTCACCTCAAAATGGCTGCGCCCGTTGATCCTGTGTGGTCAACGTTCGTTGCCCGTGTTCTGCTCGGGCGTTTTGCTGTCGTTTGCTGCTCACTGGATCCTAGTGCAGGTTGCAGGCGGCATCGTCGCCCAGATGCTCGTCAGCGTCTTAGGTATCGTTCTCCTGGTGGGCATTGCTTGGGTCGCTACATTGTACCGCAGCCTTCCGACCCTGTTTGGGTCCGAAACGCGTGTGATCCGGATCGGAAAAGACGTTCCGTAGACCCAAGGTGGCTCGCGGACCAGACGAACGCGGGCGGAAGCGTTCCTACAGCCCGGTCCCGCGATCGGCATAGTCCGCCCTCAAAGGCAATTGTTTCAGCAGCAAGGCAATATCGGCATCCGAAATCGTTAAGCGAGCCGGATCGATCGCGACCAGCCCCCCGTCACCGACAAGGTGCTGGCGACCATCAGACCAGCGTCCGTCGAGAAGGCCGCAAAGGGTTTCGAGAACGCTGGCGCTCGACGTGGTGATGGCGCGATGACGTGATGCCGTCCTAATCTGATGGCAAAATCCCGTTTCGTTTTAATTTTCATGAATGAGCAATTTTGACCATTAGCTCGCGTTGTTTTGCGGAACAGTATCTCCATCACCGCTCTATTCTCGGCATCCATCGGTGACGGAGACCCGCCCGATTTTGGGAGGTTTATGGGAGGTGCCCACGCCGGTTTTCCCCAACCTCCCGAGGAGTGATCGCAATGACACCAGATGAACCAACGGTAGAGGAAGTTGTGAAGGCACCAGAGGCAGCTCCGGCTGTGGAGACAGCTCCTACGGAGGCTCCGGCTGTGGAGGCTCCGGCGGATGCACCGGCTGCGGTTGAAGCACCGAAGGCAGAGTAGTGATGGTTACGGCCCCCGGCGAAGGGGGTCCTTTGCCGGGGTGGTAGTTTGAAGTCCACAAATGAGCACCACACCTCGTTTGCCGGGTCGCGCGATCTTGTCGCCATCGGCATCGCCGCCCTCAAAGGCAATTGTTTCAGCAGCAAGGCAATATCGGCATCCGAAATCGTTAAGCGAGCCGGATCGATCGCGACCAGCGCCCCGTCACCGACGAGGTGCTGGCGATCATCAGACCAGCGTCGGTCGAGAGGACCGCAAAGGGTTTCGAGAACGCTGGCGCTCGACGTGCTGATGGCGCGATGCCGTGATGCCGCGCCTGTCATTGCCCTGCTCGCCGACAGCGTCCTTAGCATCGCAAATCGCTTCCGGGACCTCATGCCTTTCAGGCGAGATCAGAAGTTGCTTCCGCATTTCGACGAGGCGGGCACGGCAGTATTCGCGGTAGAGGAAGTCGAATATGGCGGACATGATCCAACCCTCGTTGTTCGAGTTGATCTGCACCATTAGTTTCAAGGTATCATTTATCTTTGGGTCCAGGATGTGAACTAGATCACAACTCTTCCCTCTTAAGTTTGCCTGCGGCTTCTAGCCGCCATTGGCCTCGTCCCTGTCCGGCTCGGCGGCAGCTTCGCTGCCCGGTGCATTGCGCGCCGTCCTCAGAAGGTGGGCAATATCGGCGTCCGAAATCGTGAAGCGGGCCAGATCGATCGGAGGGGAGAGCGGCGAGGTCCTGACCCGTCGCAGGAGCCAAGCTCGAAACTCCAGCCTGTCGAGCCGCAGCGCCGCCTTCAGGCCCGCTTGGAAAAACCGCTCGCGCTGCGCCGGATTGAGCCTCGACCAGCCCTGCATTGTGGCCTCAAACAGATCAATGCGCCGCATCTGGCGTGCCTTTTGAAAAGCAGATGCGGCAAACAAACATCGAAAAACGAAAAACGCAAATATGCAGGGTTTGTGCGGTCGCGCGGTCCCCGCGTTTAGCCCTGGCCCCCGAGGGACCCGAAAATCGAATAGGGCGGCCCGTGGTGCGGGTTTGGGTTCTGGGCATCTCACTGCATCTCATCACGTTTGCCCGCTCCCCGACCGGCCCGCCGCGTTGCCATTGCCCTGCGCACCTTCAACATGCCTCGCTTGGTGCCGACGTAGCGAACAGCATCGGCATCCGGCACGCGGTGCTTGCGCTTCTGGTTCTGCTTCTGCTTGGCCTCTATCCGCCTTTCATCGGCGCACGGTGCGCAATAGCGCCTTGTGCCGTTGACGCCAGCGCCGCACCGTGCACATGCCCTGATGAGGTGCGCCACGTTTCAACGCCTCCGCGTGGCCATCGCCTTCGCTATAGCGAGCGGGATGGTCCTCTCCAATTCGCGCGACATCGACGCGGCGAAGTCCTCATAGAACGGGACGCGCTTCGGTATCGTGGTCTGATGCTTCAGAACATAGAGAAGGCGCAGGCGGCCCTTCTTGTCCTTCGCATACAGCACGTCGCCCTTGCGGACGGCGGTCGGCATGTTCTTCGGACGCAATCGTGCGGGCACGCCACGCGAGGTCTTCGGCACGTTGCTGGCTGGCACGGCGAGGTTCGAGCCGCCATGCGGCGACCGGGTGCCGCCTTTGGCCTGTATCTGCAGGTTACCGCGATCCAGCTTGTCGTATATCTCGACCGACAGCGACTGCTTGCGCGCCCGTGCATCCCGTGTGGTCAGCGATGCCGCGATGAAGGACGCATTGCGCTGCTTGACGTGAGCTGGCCACGTGCTCTTGATCAGCAGGTTCCGGGTGACGTCGGCGGAGCGGTTCATCGCCAGGGCAAGGGCATAGGGCACCTGATCTGCCGCCGCGCCGATCCGAAGTGCCGCCTGTTCCAGCTCCTTGAAGTCCATTTCAATTTTGAACATGCGGCAAGACCCTCTTGCTGATCTTGATGCGCAGCAGATCACCGCTCTCGATCGCGGGCTTGTCCTTGCCGATCCACAGCGCGAGCCCGAGGCGCTTGATCACCAGCCACCAGCCCAGTGAGACCAGCTCATAATCCATCTGGCTCTCGACCCTGGCGCTGCCGACCTTGTTGGCGTCATAGGCACGGCGAAACCGCTCCTCGACGTTGGTGGCGACCTCTTCGAATTCGAACTCGCTCAGTGCATCGGCGGTCTCGGGGCCGTACTCGATCCCGGTGGCGTCGTTTATGTCATGCATGGCCATCCCCTCCATTAATCAGCCCAGCTTGCAGCCGCCCCTGAAACGGCAAAGGGGCGGCGCCGTGCGGCACCACCCCTTCCGATCAGCGCCACAAAGCCTGGAGCAAGCACACATGGCGACGCGTCGATG
Source organism: Bradyrhizobium sp. P3_C3 (assembly GCF_056402655.1). NCBI lineage: Bacteria > Pseudomonadati > Pseudomonadota > Alphaproteobacteria > Hyphomicrobiales > Nitrobacteraceae > Bradyrhizobium > Bradyrhizobium sp. P3_C3. The sequence goes on from NZ_JBFUGY010000010.1 coordinate 7,147, forward strand.
GAAGGACCATAGCTCATCGCTGCGCGCTCCACCACGAATTGGCGCCAGCTTTTGGGAATGAGAGCGGTCATTTCAGCACCTGCCCAGTTGCCGCTCGATCTTGTCGGCGAGGTCGATCAGGATCAGCCGATCATGCGGGCTGCGCGGTGCACTGGTCCGCGCCGCAAGCGGCTACTTCATCTGCTGCGCCCAGTGTTCCGACGCTGGCTTCAGCGACTTGCCATAGCTGCTTCGGCCAAGAGCCGAACCGACACGTTGTCGGGCGCGAGCACGGCATAGTCGGTCAGCACCTTGGCGTCGGCATATGGATCGATGATGAACACGTCAGTCGTCGCAGTGCCCAGCGCCTTGCCAATCGCCGTGACCGCTGGCGCGGCGACGCGTGTTGCCTGTCGCGCTTGTGTTCAGGTTTGAACCGACCCAGCCATCTGTCCGCTGTAAGGTGAGGTAGCGCGGAAGTCTTAGAACGGATCGCAATAACAGATCGCCGCGATACTGAGGCTCATTCTGCCGCCGTGCAGTATTTGACTTGGGCGCTCGAGGAAATCGAAAAATCGGGCGATCAGAACGCTGCCCGCCATGCCCGCATGGGGTTGAAAGCGCTGCAGGACACCAAACGATCAGCCGATAAGACGCGCGAGCCCGCGACCGTTGTCCCGCTCCGTCACGGTGCCGATGGTGCCGACGCGACTGCCTCAGAGCGGCGTCGCCGCTGACCTGCGGCCTGACCGCGTCATTATTTGGCGTTTCAGTGCCTGCCTGCTATTTTTAGCGCAAAGCATGGAGTTCCAATGAGCATTGTAAAGCGTCATCTAGCCGAACACGAAGTGCGCCTAGTTCTAATCGAGGAAATATGTATTGATAAAGGGGCGCTTGTCTTAGACCCTGCCACCGGCGACGTTTACTTTTCTGCCGACGATGTTGCTTATAAGTCCGCTTACGTGGCCGTGTTTCAGGCTTGGGAGAAGGGCACGATCAAGGGTACCGCCGAGCAGATATTCGACGCCACGAAATCCGTCCTTGAGGACTAGATATGCCGCGAGGCCCTAAAGGCGAGAAGCGCCCCGCCGGCGCCATCGGCAACTGCCCGCTTGTCCGAGTGCGCAGACAGCATGTTGTGCTCAAGTTCGGCTTGGACAAACATCTGCGCCCATTTAACGGCGTTCTGAGGCGGCGTTACTTCTTGTCCTGATCGGGATGAAACGAGGCCTTCTCAGCCAACATTTTCTCTGTTAGGTCGGCAAGCCCGTCGTGAACCATCTTGTCGTTGATCTGGAATGCAATCCGCCTGTAGCGGATAATTTTCGTGTCGATATCGTCGCACTTTTCACACATAGTTCCGCACCCTGCTTCGTTTGCGGCGGCAGCCGACCGCGCTACCTGTTCCAGAAACATGCGTATCCCGCAGAAGTGTTCCGGTCAGTCGGCCAACGGGAGTTAGGGCGGCCCTTCTAAACTCCTCAGGACACTTTTGAAGTGTTTTCCCTGTCGTCGCTCAGGAGGCCGCGCCGTAGCAATTCCCTAACAGCAGCCGCCTTACTCGGAAGGCGGTTTCGGAAACGAAAGTCTTCAATAGCGCGCTGCTCGTCATCTGACAGATGCACTTGAAGGCGGTATGTGCGCTCTTTCTGTCGAGTAGCCATACCGGGTAAAATGCCCGGCCGGTTATTTGGTTCGCAAGATCAAAAACAGACCACTGTGCCGTTTGTTGGGCGCGAACGCCCCCCAGGATCGTCGAATGGTGGACCCCAGCCTGGGTCCTTTGAAGGACGCGAATTCGTGGGGGGAAGCCGTCCTACAGCGGTCCGGCAGGGTCGAAGATCAGCCTCATGGTTTTGCCTCATTCCGTTAGGCGGCACCGTTACATCGCGTTACGCGCGCCTGTAAGTCATTGCTCTCTGTGTTTTTTCACTGCGTGCGCCTTGTTAGGAGCCTTCCGCATGATCAGCCTCCCATCCCGGCGACCGGCTTGCCCGTGGCCCACCAGAACTCTCCGTTGACGCCGATGACGCCCGCATCGCGCAGCCGGTCCCCGGCGCGCTTGAAGGCACCCCGGAAGCGATTGTCGGCGGCCTTCACGTCAGGGTCGCCATCGACAAACTTGCTGCGCATGAAGTCGCGGACGTAGGCGAAATTGACCACCTTGCCGATGCTGGCCGGGAGCGGGAAGGGCGGTGGCACGCCGTGCTCGGCCAGTGCGTCGTACAGGGCATGCATAAGCAGGCGCTGGTTGCTGGTGGCCTGATAGCCGCCGCGCTCCTCTTTGTTGCTGGCATCGAAGGCGACCGCTGCGCACGAGGTCTCCTCGTTGCCCCACTTGTTCCGGCCGACGCTGATCACGGGCAAGGTGAACTCCCAGCGGATGCCCGACTTTCCCTCGCGCTGCTTGCGGACGGTGGCTTGGTGGATGTTGCCGCCCATGGAGGTCCGCCTGTCGGCCACGATCTCGAATTCGATCGTGGTCTCAAAATCGGCGGTGAGCGACGAATGTCCGCGCGGGGTGGCCCCGCCCTTCGGCTTGTGGTGGACCAGGATCACGGCGCTGCCGAAGTGCTGCCGCAGCGTCACCAGCCGCTTGCGCACGATCGACACGTCTTGGCTGGCATTCTCGTTCATGCCGGGTGCCAAGGCGCTGAGGGTGTCGACCACGATCAGCACCAGCCGCTGCGAGTAGGTCTTGGCGACCGCCTCGATCTCGGCGATCAGTGCGGTGAGATCGTCGTCGGAGCTGAAGAAGTCCGGGCGCTTGGTGCAGAGATAGAAGGGGATCGGCTCCTTGCTGTAGGTCAGTTCGTGCTGGATGACGTAGGCGAGCTTTCTCTTGCTGAAGCCCTTGCCCGCCTCTGCCGCGACATAGACCACCAATCCGGGCTCGGTGTTCCTGCCGATGAAGGTGAGCCCGCGCGCCACCGCCATGGACATGTCGAAGGTGCCGAACGATTTGCCGCTGCCGCTGTCCCCGAAGATGAGGGTAATCTCGTCCAGAGGGACGATGTCCTCGATCAGCCAACCGTAGCCCGACGAATGGCCCAGGACCGCGATCTCTTCCCAGCGCATGCCGCCGAAGCGCGAGCGGAACGGCGTCGGTGACCAGTCCGGCGTCGCGTCGGCGAACGCGTGGAGCGTGTTGGGCGTGCCGCCAGCCTTGATCCAATCGGACACGTCGCCCTTGGAAGGCATGTGCGGCCAATGCCGGGCGAGATCGAGTACGCGCACCCTGGCGGCGGTGCCCGAAAGCGCCTTCGCGACCTCCTGGGCGTGATCCTGACCGGGCAGCACCGGTCTGCCATCCGGGTGCCAGCGCAGCGCGCCGTCGCCATTCGGCGGGTCGGGGTTCTTTGCCTGGGGGTCGTTGTCCTGAATGATGACCACGTCGGCGTCGTGGAAGAATGCCGTGAGGTGGTCGCCCCACTTGCCGACACCGCCGGGGTTCGTCGTGGCGATGGCGCCCTGCTTTGCAAGATTGTCGGCGTCCTTCTCGCCCTCAACCACGAACACGGTGTGGCCGTTGGCGATGGCCTCCATCAGCTCCGGCAACCGATACGGCACATGTCTGATGCCGCGCACGGCATAGACCCAGCCGTGCTTGATCTTGTCCGGTGGATCGTCGGGCTTCGGGCGGCGGCGCTGCCGGAACGTCTTCGGCTCAAACCGCACGACCTGAAACAGCAGCTCGTCGTTCTCGTCGGTGTAGCTGTAGTGCGCGACCTCTTTGCCGAGCTGCTGCGCGCCATGCGCGCCGTTCTGCTTTTCACGCTGCTCCAGATAGCCGTGCTCGCGCATCCACTGCATCGCCGCTTTATGATCGCGTCCCGTTTCACGTGAAATGAGATCGAGCACACCGCCGCCGGTCTTGCTCTCGTGGTCGTAGTAGCGTCCGGTCTCCACGTCGATCGAGAGTGAGCCGTGCTTGCCGTAGCGTCGATCGCCTTCGGATGAGAGCCGCACATTTGGTGCGCCCAGCAGCTCTTCCGCGATGGCTTCCATGTGGACCGCAAACGATGTCACCGGCTCGTGCATGTTCACGCCCGATACGCCTTCGCAAAGAGAGGGGTGGTGACGAGCGCGAGCTGCGGCCGGATGAGCGAGCACATGTAGTGCCAGGTTGCGAGTGCGTCCGCCTCGTTGTCGTCCTCGACTTCCCAGTCCATGGCGCGACACTGGCGCATGACCATCGACTTCGCCCTGTCGCGCTTCGGATTGCAGCCGATGAAGTGGAGCCGCACGTCGCGGGTGTCGGTCTTCCGGATGTCATAGAGGCCGCAGCGATAGGCGCAGGCGCCGATCACGGCGGGGAGCCCGTAGAGCAGCGTGGTCGTGTTGACGTTGCTTCTTCCGCGGCTGAACGATGTCGGCATCGGCGCTTCCCAAACCACGGTGCTCGGGCCGAAGTCAGCGAGCATGCTGTACATCCAGCCCCATGCATTGGAGAAGATTGCTTCGTGAGAGGCGCCCGGCTTGGCGAACAGGATCGAGCCGTGCGTTGGTTTTTGGCCCGGCTCGCCGACGGCCCAGCCAGTGCGAGATGCTAAGTCGAGGGCGAGCACGGGCATGGTGTCACGCCTGTGCTGCGGTCCTGCCTTCAGCGCGCGAGAGTGCCGCCTGACCCAGGGGCAGATCGCCGAAGTCGCCGAGCTTCTCGCTGAGCATCAGGTACTCGTCGCGGTCGTCGTCCTCGAAGTCGTCGGTGACGGCGTCGGCTTTGCGGCGCAGGCCGCGCTCCTTGATCTTGGCCTTCAGGAGCTTCTTGCGGATGCCGCGATCGGCGGCGTGATCGAACTGGTCGGCGCGGCGGTCGCGGATGACCTTGCAGCGCTTCATGTAGGCCATCTTCTCCTGGAGGAGCTCCGCGTCGATCTTCTCGATCGCAGCGACCGCGTCCTTGATGTTGTCGGCTGATGGGGTGTTTTCTGCGGCATCCTTTGCCATTCGGTATCTCCCGATATTTTTGCGCGCGAGCGGCGTCACGCGCTGGTGATGCGCGCGATCGTCATCTCTCGTAGTGATGATGGACAGCCGTCGCTGATGTTGCGCCACGCGCAAATCGAAAATCAAGCGCGAAAAAAAGTTAGGGCGAGTTTTAGCGTCGCCGATGTTACTCGCTGCGTCGCACGCGCTTAACGGTGTGCGTGATCGCTGCCCAGCCGTCGCCACATTCCGTTAGGCGACTTCCGTTACATCATTTATTTTTCTGGTTTTCGGAACGACGCCGACGCGACTGGCACGGTCTATGCAATCGCGTGTGCGCGCGCAGTAGTTTTAATAACTACTATCTGTTTTGTGGATACGGGAGCGCCTATGGCGCGACCTCCCGTGTATCTCCACGACAAACACTGATCGTTACGCGCCTCCGGCGCTCCGTTAGATCGCGTTACACGGGATTTATTTGCATGAGAGCGTCGCCGAGGCGACGCCCGCAAATTTTTAGGCGCGCTATCATCCTCGAATTGGAAGGGGACATCGCGTCATGTCTGACAAATCGATCGCTGCAATTGGCAGGGCTCTCGCCGCTGCGCTGCTGGCTGAAGCGCATTCGGCGCCCATGCTGGCCGAAGTCGCCAAGCTGAAAAAGACCGGCGAGATGGACGAGATCGGCGTGCTCGCCGTCGAGCTGATGGACGAGTACCGCACCGAAATTCTCGACACGTTGAGGGTCTGACGATGCGGGGCCAGCACGATGGGATGGTCGCCTACATCGCCGAGCGCGATGCAGCGGTCACCGCGGGGGTCGATGCCCTGATCGCTTTTTCCGCCAAGTACGGGCACCGCCCGTCGAACCGCGACGTGGCCTTGATCACGCTGCACAAGCTGCGCACCGCGATCCCGTCGCTGCCGCTGCCCGTGCGGCTGGCGTCGCACGAGTGGCTTTCCCGGCATGGGTTCGAGAGCTGGGGTTTTGATCCATGACCGATCGCGGCTTCTCGCATCCCGATCTGGGACACCGGATCGATATCGAGCAGCAGGGCAATCGCGTCGCCCTGGTGTTCACCTGCGGCACCGAGATGCGCGCCACCGAGCTGGCCGACGATCTGCTGCGGCAGCTTCGCGGCGGCGCGCTCAACATCACCGTGATGGGCAAGCCGACCAGCATCGTTGAGGACACCCAATGATCCAGAGCATTCGCTGGGACGGCAACGCGATCACGCAGCCGGGCCTCTACACGAAACTGCCGCTTCCCGCCTACCATCGCGGCGACATCTGCGACGGCCCGAGCGTGTCCTCGACCGTGTTGCGCAAGTTGTGGGACGGCAGTCCGGCACATGCCTGGGCGCACTGCGCGCTCAACCCCGCGCGGGTGGCGGAGGGCGACAGCGAGGCGTTCGTCCTGGGCCGGGCCGCCCATCACCTGCTGACCGCCGAGATCGGCTTCGCTGACCAGTTCGTGGTGCGGCCCGAGAGGCTCGACGGGAGGGCGTGGAACGGCCACCTGAAGGAATGCAGGAACTGGCTGGCCGCGAGGAAGCGCGAGGGCCTGACCGTCGTGACTGCCGCGCAGGTCGAGGCGATCAAGGGCATGGCCATCTCGCTTGGCTCCTTCCCCCTGGTGCAGGCGGGCGCGCTGAACGGGCTGATCGAGCGCAGCCTGATCTGGAAGGACAAGGAGACCGGGCTCTGGCTGAAGGCCCGGCCGGACGTGACGCCGAACGATAGCGGCGACTTCACCGACCTGAAGACCACCCCTTCGGTGCTGTACCGCGACCTGCAGTCCTCGGTCGCCACGTTCGGCTACCATCAGCAGGCCGCGCTTGTCCTTGAGGGCGCGATGGCGCTGGGCCTGGAGGCCAATTCCTTCACGCTGATCTGGGTCGAGAAATCGGCGCCGTTCTGCGTGCGCGCCCAGCAGCTCAAGGACGAGGACATCGCGCGCGGCATGAAGCAGAACCGCGCCGCGATGCGCACCTTCGCCGACTGCCTGTCTTCCGGCGTCTGGCCCGGTCCCGGTGATGATCGCGACGATGCCGAGTATGTCGATCTGCCCGACTGGAAGCGGACGCAGATCGATGAGCGGCTGAAATTCGAGCTGCGGGAGGCCGCATGAAAACGATCCCCGCCATTCGCGCGCGCCTGCATGAGCTGGCCGACCTCGTCGCCGATCCCGAGATCGCGGCCGAGCTCCATGTCCTGGCCGAAGAGACCAAGCGCAAGCCGTCGAAGCGCCCGCGCGTGAGGGCGCACAAGCCCAGGATGAGCCCGGCGGTCAGGGCCAGGATGCGCGCGTTCGCCGCCGATCCTGCGAACCGGCATCTCGGCCTGATGGAGATCGCGGTGATGTTCGGCACCGACCACGGGCGCGTGTCGGAAGCAATCAACGGCTACAGGGACAGGTGACATGAGCGATCAATCGTTCCCGGGCGACCGCCCGATGGATGGCGACCGGGTGACGCGGCGCGATCTGGCCGAGGGCAAGGTCGAGAAGGTGCTTTCCGACCGCACCTCTCACGTGCCAATCGCGGACTTCGGCTTCGACTTCACCAACGCGATGCAGATCGCGGAGGCGGCGAAGATCATGGCGACCGCAGGTCCGATGCTGCCGGAATGGCTGCGTGGCAACGTTGGCGGATGCTGGGGCATCATCGTCCGCGCGATCGAGCTGAACATCTCGCCGCTCACCCTGGCTAACTGGACCTATCTCGGCAAGGACGGCCGCGTCGCCTATGAGAGCCAGTTCTACCATGCCGTGATCGAGGCGAAGGCGCCGCTGAAGGAGCGGCTGCAGTACGAGATCATTGGCACTGGCGACGATCGCACGTGCCGCGTGTGGGGCGTCTTCAGGGGCGAGACCATCGTGCGCGAGATCACCAGCGAGCGGCTGGGCGACCTGCGGCCGGGGACGAATGAGCGCGGCCAGATCAAGGGCTCGCCGCTGTGGGTGCGCAAGCCCGATGTGCAGATGTTCTACGACACCTGTCGCGACTGGTGCCGCATCTTCTGCCCCGACATTCTCGGCGGCGTCTATGCGCGCGGCGAGGTCGAGGAGACCGAGGGCGTTGCCGAGCCGATGAAGGACGTGAGCCGCGACACCTCGCCGAAGCTGCGCGAGCGGTTGCGCGGCCCGACTGGCGAAGGCTTCGACAAGAGTTCGATCGAGGAGGCGATTGCAGCCGCGACGCCTGCCGATCCCAAGAGGTCCAGCAAGGGTGATGCCACTGGACCGGCGGAGGCTGCATCCCCCGCCGAGACCGCGCTGCCGTCGAACTGCCCCCCAGCCCCCGACGGCGGCGCGGTCGCCCTGGCATCTGCGGAAGCGGGAGACCGCTGATGATGCGGACAATGCCTTGCCCCTGCGGCAGCGGGCTCGACAGCGCGTGGCAGTACGACGCGCGCGGCATCGAGCTTTGCCGCACATGCCCGAAATGCCACCGCGAGAAGATGCGCCGCTACCGTCCCGACGTTCTGAGCGACCCGAGCTACGCCGCCGAAGAACCGATCGAGGGGGAGTGATGAGGGTGGAGCTGGAGCGCACCACAAGCGGCGGCCAGCGCAGTGTGCGCGCCGTCGCCAACGACATCGTCCGGCAGCCAGAGACCCTGCGCCAGTGGATCAAGATACTGCAGCTTGCCGAGCGCTGGCTGCGCGAAGGCAAACCACAACAGTGAGGAGGATAGCCATGACGACCAAAGACTTCCCGTTCACCGAAGTGGTGCAGCAGGCATCGAAGTACATCGAGGCCGGGCACACCGTGCACCAGAAATTCACCTGCCGCCGCTGCGGCTCGCGTCAGACTATGGGCGTGCCCAACAAGTTCTTCCTGGCCGGGAGGTGCGAGGAGTGCAACGCCGTCACCGACATCCAGGTGCGCGGCTGCAACTACGTGCTCATGACCGGGGTCAACAAGGGCTTTTTCGCCGAGACCATCCAGTGAAGGGGGATCGCCACATGGTTGAGATCATCGATACGTCCGGCATCGTGCCGATTTCGCCGCTGACGCCGCGCGCGCTGCGCCGTGCGATCGCCGAGGAGGTCGCGGCCGACTACGAGATCGACCCCGCTCTGATCGAGAGCGACAGCCGCTCGGAGGAGGTGGTCGAGGCCCGCGCCATCGTCGCGCGACGCCTGCATGCGCTTGGCATGTCGGAGCAGCGCGTCGCCGACGTGATGCACATCAAGCTCAGGAGGGCGCGGACCTACCTGGGCATGCTGGCGACGCGACGCCTCGGCCGGCTCGGCCATTTTTCAGCGATCGACAAACAGGAGACGAACGATGCAAGGAACTGCTGAGACACTTCCCGAGATGAGGCTCAATGGCGAGCCCGCGCCAATGCGCGGCGCACCGCGCGAGCTGTGGTCGATGCCCGAGAAGCCCGATGCTGTCCGGCACGATCCCCCCGAGCACATCGAGCCGCCCGGCTATGGCGACAGCTCGCGCGATGCGGTCAAGGCGATCGTCGTCGGCATGAGCGAGCAGAACGGCAAGGCGCTCGCCGCGCTCCGCGCCGAGCTGGATGAGATGGAGCAGCTCATGCTGATCAGCGCCGCGAAGATGCAGCACGAGATCGACGGGCATGCCTCGGTCTGCCGTTACGTTCACAACGAGACCGAGCGCCTGCATGGGCTCGTCGCCAAGATGCGGCAGCAGCAGAGCGAGATCGTGCACGTCACCGAAGGTGGCGAGCGCGCAAGGGCTTCGGCGTAAGGCTTCGACTCGAGCTGGCCGGGTGCCGAAGAAGGGCCAGACGCTGCCCAGCAGGCAGGTGGTGGCGGGACAGAAACAACGGCCTGCAGCCCAGTGACCGGCGGCAAACCGGGGCACGGGCAAAGGGGGCCACGGCGGCGAAATCTGGACGAGCCCGCTGCCGTGGCCCTTCTCATCCCCCCACAAGGACCGATTTGCAGCGCCGAGCGGGACAACCGCAACGGACGAGGTTGTAAAGGCATGAAAAGGTTGGGGATTTTAGTCGTCGTCCGGGTCGAAATTCCCGCGTAAATTGAGCGGAGAGCGATTTGCGAGCTAAAGGAAAGAAGCCCAGCGCGAAAATTAGACCGCTTGATCCATCCGATCTCCGGTCATGGGACCATCCGATCCACAAGGAAAAATGGATGGCCATCGCAGAAGCGATCGGGCGGCAAATTGCTCGCGATGAATGTGACGGCCGGATCGGGCCAATTATTGGAGACGTGAAAGATGGCGACGAAGGCGGCGGAGTATAAGACGGCAGCAATCTACGCTCGATATTCGAGCGTAATGCAGAAAGAGACTTCGATCGAAGGGCAGAAGCTGACAGGCGACAAGCTCGCCAAGCAAAACGGGTTGAGCATCGTTGCGGTGTTTTCCGATAGTGCACGCTCGGGGAAATCGGTTGCCGGTCGAGATGGCTATGCTGCGATGGTCGCCGCGATCAAGCGTAAGGAATTCGATGTCGTCATCACTGAGGACTTGAACCGCCTGTCGCGCGATGGCGTCGATCCCGGCATTCTCAAAAGGGCATGCAATTATTATCGCGTCGGGATTTTGACGCAGAAGGGATGGCAGAGCGACAAGGACATCGCCATCCATGGGCTGGTCTCGACGCTCGACAACGAGAGCCGTGCGATCAACGTCAAGCGCGGGCAAGAGCTGCTGCTCACCAAAGGGCTCGTTCCCGGTGCAGTGGCCTATGGCTATCGTTCCGTGCCCGGCAAGCCGGGTGTGCACGAGCCCGATCCGGTGACTTCAAAGATCGTGCAGCGCATCTTCTATGAGTACGGCGTTCTGGAGCGGTCGCCGCGTGACATAGCTGCTGACCTGACGCGTGAGGGAATTCCCACGCCAGCCAGCCATCGCGACAGCCGCTATGAGGGCTGCACGATCTGGAACCACCAAGCATTCGTCGGCGGGATGTACGCCAAGGGCATCCTCGGCAATCGGAAGTACATCGGCGAAATCGAATGGAATACTCACACGACGGAGGAGAACCCCGACACCCGCAGGAAGGTGAAACGTCCGGCACCGAAGGGGGAGCACACCGTGGTCGTGAAGCCGGAGATGCGCATCATCGATCAAGACCTCTGGGACGCAGCGCAGGCGGTGCGAACTGGTCGCGCGGTCAAAATGTTTGGGAAAGGTGGCCGGGTCGTTCGTCGCCCGGTCGTGCAGCGTGGCGACTGGCTCTTGTCTGGCATGCTGCGATGCGGGTCGTGCAATGGTCACATGCGCATTGCCCAGAAATCGCGTGACGGGACCGGGCGCGTTGCCTGCGCCGCTGCGCATCAGCATCGGACCTGCGAACACACCAAGACGTATGACATCGCCAAGCTGATGGCGGGCATAACTGATAGCTGGGAAGAAAATCTAGCGAGCGATGAAGCGATCAAGAGGGGAATGGCGGCTTGGCGCGGCAAAAGGAAATCAGGTGCGAAAACTGACAGCGAGCGCAAGTTGGTCGAGCGCAAGCTCAATGCCCTGAACCTTGACATCGACCGGCTCGTTGATGCGACGATGAAGATGGATAATCCGCCGGAGGCGTTCTTCAAAAAAATCAGCGCGAAAGAAGTGGAGCGCGCCTCGCTCGATGAGCGGCTGCATCAGTTGGGCGGCCCGTCATCATCGGAGAAGGGCGGCAAGGTGGTTCCGTTCGTGGCGGCTGATAGCCCGAAGTTTAGGGAAATCTTTCGGCAGAGAGTGATGCAGGTTCATCATTGGATGGTGACCGCCCCGGACGCGCCAGAGACCATGCATGAGGTGCGCAATCTGATCGACAGCATCGTGGTGCACCCCACGGGAAAGCGCATGCCCTATGAGTTCACGCCATATGTGAACGTGGCGGCGCTGGAAGGGTTGGGCCGGTTGCCCGCGAAGCGGTCGGTTGCCCAGATCGCCGCAGAGAACGGCCATCCCGCTGTACCTAAGTCGGCAAGCGAGGGTTTTCCGGCATCGTCTATCACGCCAATTATCTCCGCTACATGGAGCGCGGGCGCACCAATCATCTGCGGCTGATGGGCGCCGAGCAGCAGGCGCTGTTCGACCAGGTCGAAACGGAGGGCGCGGGCTTTGCCTTCGTGGTGCGCTCGATGCATCTGGACTTTCTGAAGCCCGCGCGGATGGACGACGTGCTCGACGTCGTGACGTGGCCGGTTGCGGTGAAGGGCGCCTCCATCATGCTGGCGCAGGAGGTGCGGCGGGCTGAGGACGTGCTGGTGAAAGCCGAGGTGCGCGTCGCCTTCATCAGCGGCGGCCGCGCTCAGCCGATCCCGAAATCGATCCGCGCCCTGATGAAGGCCGATCTGATTTCCTGATCGCCCGATAAGTGATCGGCCGATAGGTGATGGCCTATCGACTCCGCCAATTGCGGCGATAAATTGCGGCCCGGACCAACCGATGAGGCCACCATGTCGCGCCCGCCGCTTCCACCCTTCACCCGTGAGACCGCCGCGCAAAAGGCGCGCATGGCCGAGGACGCGTGGAATTCGCGCGATCCGGTGAAAGTCTCGCTCGCCTATACCGAGGACAGCCGCTGGCGCAATCGCTCGGAGGTGTTCCAGGGCCGGGAGGCCATCGTCGCGTTCCTCACCCGCAAATGGGAGAAGGAGCGGGAGTATCGCCTGATCAAGGACCTATGGGCCTTCGACGGCAATCACATCGCGGTGCGCTTCCAGTACGAATGGCATGACGCCAGCGGCCAGTGGTATCGCTCCTACGGCAACGAGCAGTGGGAGTTCGACGAGCACGGGCTGATGCGGCGCCGCGAGGCGTCGATCAACGATATCGCGATTGCCGAGAAGGACCGCCGGTTTCACTGGCCGGCGCCGGGACCGCGGCCGGCGGATGTGCCGGGGCTGGGGACGGATCCGTTCTGAGGTTTGCGGAGATAGTGCAGCGAGCTCGCTGCACCCTCTCCCCTTGTGGGCCTGTTGCGTAATTCGTCAATTGTGATTCCCTAGGGCAAAGCCTTGGAGGGTAGCGATGGCGGTCAAGCGGACGGGACAGCCGAGCTTTGTGGAAGCACTGATGCCGAAGGGAGCCGGCGCCAATGCGGCGCTGGATCGGCTGGCCGGCCTGGTCAAGTGGTACCGGTTCGAGAAGCTGATCGGCCATTTGCGGGATGAAGGGAGCCCCGGTCGTCCAGGCTATCCGGTGCTGGTGCTGTTTCGTGCTGTGCTGTTGCAGTCGCTGTATGGTCTTCGGAGCGCGAACTCGAGGAAGCGCTGGGCGACCGGTTGTCGTTCAAGCGCTTCGTCGGTTTGAGCCTTGAGGATGCGACGCCCGACCATACGGTCCTGAACCGCTTCCGGAACCAGCTCGTTGAACAAGGCCTGCTGGAGAAGCTGTTTGGCGAATTGGATCGTCAGCTTGAGAATGCTGGCGTGATCCTCAAGCGCGGCACGATGCTGGATGCGACCTTGATCCAGGCAGTCTCGGCTCCGCCCAAGGCGGATCGCCCCTCAAACGACCCTGATGCCCGGTTTGCCAAACGGCAGGGCAAAAGCGGCTCGACCTTCGGYTACAAGGCYCATGTSGGTGTSGACGAAGGATCCGGCTTGATCCGCGCGGTACTGACCACACCGGCCAACATCAACGACACGACACCGGCGGACGCYTTGATYCGCGGCGATGAAGCCGTGGTCTGGGCCGATGCGGCTTACGACACCCATGCCCGACGGGCCCGGCTGAAGGCGGAAGGCAAGAAGCCCCGCATCGCTCGTCGGCCCAACAGACATCAYCCGGARCTGCCGCCCAGGCTCAAACGCTACAACCTCCTCATCGCGCGYCGACGAGCCCAGGTCGAGACCACCTTCGCTACTCTCAAACGCCGCATGCGGCTGACCTGCATCCGCTACGTCGGTCTGATCAAGGCGACCGGGCAAGTCCTGCTCGCCTCGATCGCCTTCAACATGAGGCGGTGGGCCACGATCGCCGCGTGAGCTGCCCGCTCAGGGCGACAACTACAGATCTTGGCAGGCAATTGCCGGGACCAGGGCATTCTCTCCTGACGTCTTCAGCCTCAAAAGCCGATAACGCAACAGGCCCCTTGTGGGAGAAGGTGGCGCGAAGCGCCGGATGAGGGGTGTGCTTCCGCGAGTTCAGAATTCGCGGAGAAATACCCCTCACCCGTCTCACCGCTGCGCGGTGAGCCACCCTCTCCCACAAGGGGAGAGGGTCAAGCGCGTGTGCGACTCGCTCCTACTCGTGCCGGTGCCCGTGCTTGCGCACCTTCGCCTGCTTCCCTTCACCGGTCGGGATCATCACCACGCGGCCGTAGCGGACGCCGCGTTCGGCGATGATGTGGTCGGCGAAATGCCTGACCTCGCCGGCGTCGCCGCGCAGCGCCGTCATCTCCATGCAATTGTTGTCGTCGAGATGGACGTGCAGGGTGGCCAGCGCGAGCTCGTGGTGGCCGTGGAATTCCTGCACCAGGCGCTTCGAGAGATCACGCGCGGCGTGGTCGTAGACGTAGACGAGGCCGGCGACGCAGGGGCCGGTCTGCGCGGTGTCCTCGGTGCTCTGTTGCAGGCCGGCGCGCGCGAGGTCGCGGATGATCTCGGAGCGGTTCTGGTAGCCGCGCGCTTCCGCCGCCGCGTCGATCTCCGCCAACAAATCGTCCTCGATGGTGATCGTAATCCGCTGCATCAGATGCTCCCCGCGTCTCGCCTGTGTCCCGTGAACCGTAGCCCGGATGGAGCGAAGCGCAATCCGGGACGGTGCCAATATGTGGGCAGGATCCCGGATTTCGCTTCGCTCCATCCGGGCTACGCAGTTCCTTCATAATTTCGTCGCGCGCAGCCGCAGCGCATTCCCGACCACGCTCACCGAGGACAGCGCCATCGCCGCCGCGGCGATGATCGGGGACAGCAGGATGCCGAACGCCGGGTAGAGGATGCCGGCCGCGATCGGAATGCCGGCGGCGTTGTAGATGAAGGCGAAGAACAGGTTTTGCCGGATGTTGCTCATGGTCGCCTGCGACAGTCTTCGCGCACGCACGATGCCGGTGAGGTCACCGCCCAGCAGGGTCACGCCGGCGCTCTCCATCGCCACGTCCGTACCGGTGCCCATGGCGATGCCGACTTCGGCGGCCGCCAGCGCCGGCGCGTCGTTGACGCCGTCGCCCGCCATCGCGACGCTGCGCCCGGCCTTTTGCAGCTTCGTCACCACCGCGCTCTTCTGGTCCGGCAGAACCTCGGCCTCGACCTCGGCGATACCGAGCCGGCGCGCCACCGCTTCCGCCGTCGTGCGATTGTCGCCGGTCAGCATGATGACCTTGATGCCTTCATCGGCCAGCGCCTTCAGCGCTTCCGGGGTCGAGGCCTTGACCGGATCGGCTATCGCGAACAGGCCGGCCAGCTTGCCGTCGACGGCCATGTTGATCACGGTGGCGCCGTCCTGGCGCATGCGTTCGGCCTCGGCATCGAGCGCCCCGGTGTCGATACCGATCGACCCCAGGTATCTTGCGTTGCCGAGCACGATGCTTCTGCCGTCGATTATTCCGGTCGCGCCCTTGCCCGTCGGCGAGTCGAACTGTTCGACCTGAGCGAGGGTGAGTTGCTTCTCCTTCGCGGCGCGCACGATGGCGTCGGCCAAAGGATGCTCGCTGGCGCGCTCGACGCTGGCGGCAATACGGAGGATGTCGTTCTCCGCAAAGCCGGCAGCCGGAACGATCGCGACCACCTTCGGCTTGCCCTCGGTCAGCGTGCCGGTCTTGTCGACCACCAGCGTGTCGATCTTCTCCATCCGCTCCAGCGCCTCGGCGTTCTTGATCAGGACGCCTGCCTGCGCGCCGCGGCCGACGCCGACCATGATCGACATCGGGGTCGCCAGGCCGAGCGCGCAGGGGCAGGCGATGATCAGCACGCTGACGGCGGCAACGAGGCCGAACGCCAGCCGCGGCTCCGGTCCGAACCAGGCCCAGGCGGCAAAGGCGGCGATGGCAACGGCGATCACGGTCGGCACGAACCAGCCCGCGACCTGGTCGGCCAGCCTTTGGATCGGCGCACGCGAGCGCTGCGCGTCCGCGACCATCTGCACGATCTGCGACAGCAGCGTCTCGCGCCCGACCTTGTCGGCGCGCATGATGAAGCCGCCCGACTGGTTGAGCGTGCCGGCAATGACCTTTGCGCCGGTCTCCTTGGTCACCGGCATGGATTCGCCGGTGACGAGGGATTCGTCGAGCGCGGAGCGTCCCTCGAGGATAATTCCGTCGACTGGCACCTTCTCGCCGGGGCGGACGCGCAAATGGTCGCCGGCGTGGAGCGCATCGATCTCGACCTCGTGCTCGCCGCCATCGGCATCGACGCGGCGCGCGGTCTTCGGCGCAAGCTGCAATAGCGCCTTGATCGCACCCGACGTCGCGTCGCGGGCGCGCAGCTCCAGCACCTGGCCGAGCAGCACCAGCACGGTGATCACAGCGGCGGGCTCGAAATAGACGGCAACGGCACCATCATGACTGCGGAAGGTCGCCGGGAAAATCTGCGGCGCGACAGTCGCGACGACGCTGTAGACATAGGCGACGCCTGTGCCCATCGCGATCAGCGTGAACATGTTGAGGTTGCGGGTGACCAGCGACTGCCAACCTCGGACGAAGAACGGCCAGCCGGCCCACAGCACGGCGGGCGTGGTGACGACGAGCTGGATCCAGTTCGACAGCGCCGGATCGATCCAGTCGTGAGGGCCGGCGAGATGGCCGCCCATCTCCAGCACCACCGCCGGTAGCGCCAGCGCGCCACCGATCCAGAACCGCCGCGTCATGTCGGCAAGCTCGGGATTGGGGCCGGTGTCCAGGCTCGCGACCTCCGGCTCCAGCGCCATGCCGCAGATCGGGCAGCTGCCGGGTCCGACCTGGCGGATCTCCGGATGCATCGGGCAGGTGTAGATCGTGCCCGCGGGCATCTCGGGTTCGGGCGCCTTCTCTCTGGCGAGATACTTTGCGGGATCGGCGGCGAATTTGGTGCGGCAGCCGGCCGAGCAGAAATGGAAGGTCTCGCCGTGATGTGTGTGGTGATGCTTCGAGGTCGCGGGATCGACCGTCATGCCGCAGACGGGATCGAGGACTGTGGTCGCGGCGGCGCCATGGTCATGCGCGTGGTGCTGGGCATGATCGCCGCGCCCGCCGCAGCAGGAGGACGCCGCGGGCTTGTCGGCTGGCGGGGCGGCCTCGGGAGCAGCCTTGGGGGTGGCCTTGGCGGAACAGCCGCATCCGGACGGTGTTTCCGACGTGTGATGGTGCCCGTTTTCGGCGTCGTTCATTGCCATGCTCCGGCCTTGCAACATATACCCTAGGGGGGTATATAGAACGCATGCGCAAGGACATCAAGGCATCCGTCGGAAAACGTCTTGGCCGGATCGAGGGTCAGGTTCGCGGCCTCTCGAAAATGGTCGAGGAGGACCGCTACTGCATCGACATCGTGACGCAGATCTCGGCCGTGCGTGCCGCGCTGCGCCGGGTCGAGGAAGAGGTTCTGAAAGATCACGTCGCCCATTGCGTCGAGCACGCGATCGCGAGCGGCGACAAGGCCGATCAGCGCGAGAAGATCGCGGAGCTGATGGCGGTGATCGGGCGGGCGGAACGGTAGGCTCTCACCATCGTCATTGCGAGGAGCGCAGCGACGAAGCAATCCAGACTGCCTCCGCCGAGGGACTCTGGATTGCTTCGCTACGCTCGCAATGACGTTGGAAAGAGCGGTGCAACGTCTCTCCCGGCGTCCGCCGGGACGACAGCAGGCGCATTAGCTACGCCGCCATCTCCTGCGCGCGTCCCCGCGCGCGGTACATCGCCAGTTCGTTCAACAGCACAAAATGCTCGGAGCAGATGGCGCCCATCTCCGCGGGCTGCGCGCTCACTTCTTCAGCCGGAACTTCAGTCGGCGCTTCTTCGTCAACCGTCTCAGGAACGAGCGGCGGCGCACTGAGCGTTTCTGGAAACACACTGAATGTGCCCGCTACCTCCTCGAGCGGCTTCTGCTTGTCGGCCCAGTGCAGCGCGGTGTAGTCGAAGCCGTGCACGATGGTGGGTTTGACGACTTCGAAATAGGGCGAGATGTCGAAGTCGCGGGGCATGTAGAGCGAGGAATCGCGGATGTGCAGGATCTCGCGGCGGGCTGCGCGGCTGCCGGCCTTGGTGATCTTCGGCAGGATCGGATAGCGCACGGCATCGAAGGCCTGCGCGATCAGCGCCGAGCAGATGATTTTTGTCGGATCGCCCGAACCGATCGAGATCATGCGCCGCCGCCAGCGTTGCGGGATCGGCAACGGGAACAGGAAGCGCATCAGGTCGACGATGTTCTTGGTGTCATAGCCGAAGCCGATGCGGTTGATCGCATAGCGGCAGACCGTGGTGCGGTCCTCATAGGACAGCCCGACCGGGCGGCAGACACGGGTGTGATACGGGAAATATTTCGACAGCGGCGCCGAGGTGACGCCCTCGCCGATATTGGCCTCGATCAGCACATGCGGCTCGCCGTTGGGCTCCACGGCGCCCTCGACCGGACCGACATAGAGCGCGGCATGGGACCAGGTCGACTGCGTCAGATATTTGATGATGCCGGAGATGCGGTTGTTGCCCTCGACCAGCAGCACGTCGCCGGGCTCGATGACGCCGCGCAGGTGCTCCGGGTCGCTCGGCGTGAACGGCTCGTAGCCCGGCACCTCCTTCGAGAGGTACGCGGCAATCAGCTTGCCGACTGAGTCCAGAACCGTCCCCATTTCAAACTCCCCCCACGGCCTTTTCCGGCCGTCTTTTTCCCTTCTCTATCATGGTCGAAACGTGTTGCAATTCGGTTCATCACTCTGTGAGATCAAGCACGATTGATTCACCATGATGGTTGCCGTGCAACACCAGATGCAGCAAGGTTCGCGGGCTGTTCCCGTTCGCCGCAAGTTCCCGGAAACCATGACATGACAATCACGCGCCGCAGCTTCCTATCGGCGTCGGCGGCTCTTGCCGCGATGCCGGTCCTGCGCGCGACTGCCGCACCCCTGCCGCGCGAGGCCGACATCGTCGTGATCGGCGCGGGGGCGGCCGGAATTGCCGCGGCGCGGCGCATCATGGCCGCCAACCGCAAGGTCGTGGTCGTGGAAGCGGCATCCCGGATCGGCGGCCGCTGTATCACGGACAGCACGACCTTCGACGTGCCGTTCGATCGCGGCGCGCGCTGGATGCACAATCCCGAGACCAATCCGATGATCCGGCTGGCGCGCAGTGCCGGGCTCGACGTGCTGCCGGCGCCGACCGGCCAGAAGATGCGTATCGGCCGCCGCAATGCGCGCGCGGGCGAGACCGAACAGTTCCTGGCGGCGCTGGTGCGCGCCAACCGCGCCATCGACGAGGCCGGGCGCGGCAAGCTGGATACGGCCTGCGCCTCGGTGCTGCCGAAGGATCTCGGCGACTGGGCCGGTGCGGCCGAATTCGTGCTCGGTGCGAGCTTTGCGGGCAAAGACCTCAAGGAGCTCTCGGCGATCGACAAGGCGCGTGCGCAGGACCGCAACACCGCGATTGCCTGCCGCCAGGGCCTGGGGACCCTGATCACCAGGCTGGGCGAACAGGCGCCGGTGGCGCTGTCGACGCCGGTGAGCAGAATTGTCTGGAGCAATCGCGATGTCAGCGTGGAGACGCCATCCGGCAGGATCGCCGCACGCGCCGCCATCGTCACGGTCTCGACCAATGTGCTGACGTCGGGCGCGATCAAGTTCGGGCCTGATATTCCCAAGCGCACGCTCGATGCGGCGTCAAAGCTCACGCTCGGCAGCTACGATCGCATTGTGCTGCAACTGCCGGGTAATCCGCTGGGGCTCTCGCGCGACGACATCCTCATCGAGCAGAGCAATTCGACGCGCACAGCGCTGATGCTCGCCAATATCGGCGGCTCTTCACTATGTTCGATCGATGTCGGCGGCTCGTTCGGCCGCGATCTCTCCGAGCAGGGCGAGAAGGCGATGGTCGCCTTCGCCAGGGAATGGATCACGAAGCTGTTTGGCAGCGAGGCTGCGGCCGCCGTGCAGAAGACCACCGCGACGCGCTGGAACGCCTCGCCCTTCGTGATGGGCGCGATGTCGGCGGCCTCGCCCGGCGGGCAGCTCTCGCGAAAAATCCTGACCGAGCCGATCGGCAACATGTTCCTCGCCGGCGAAGCCACGCACGAGACGCTGTGGGGCACCGTCGACGGCGCCTGGGAAAGCGGCGAGCGCGCAGCCGATGCGGCCTTGCGCAAGATCGGCGCGCTCAAGGACGAGTCGGCCGACGTGCCGACGCAGTCGATGAAGAAGCGCCGCGCGCCGCGGCAGCAGGGCAATTAAGTCGCCAAACACTCCGCTGTCGTCCCTGCGAACGCAGGGACCCATAACCACAGGGAGTGGTTTGGCGAAAGCTAGCAGTTAGGGGTCCTTGGTAGGTACTGCCACCTGCGCTTATCGACAAATCACGCGGTATGGGTCCCTGCTTTCGCAGGGACGACAGCGGAGCTTACCGCAAAATCCCGTCCAGCACCGGCAGCCCCGCGATCACCGCCATCGCGATCAGACCGTAGCAAATCGCGCGAAACACTTTTTCGCTGGCGCGGCCGAACAGCGACGCACCGAACGCGACGCCTATCGCATAGACCGGGCCGACGATCAGCGACAGCACCAGCGATTCGCGTGAGATCAGGCCGGTCGTCGCGTAGCTGACCATCGAGAAGAAATCCGACGCGCCGAAGAACAGCACGATATTGGCGCGCGCGACGATCGGCGCGATGGGGCGGCCGAGCCAGTAGCCGACGATCGGCGGGCCGCCGGTCTGCGCCAGACCGCTACAGAAGCCCGAGAGGCCGCCGATGCCGACCGAGAGCCAGGCGTGGTCCTTGCCGCGATAGCGCCAGCCCGACAGCAGCAGCAGCAGCAGCGCAGCGACGAAGCAGGAGATGATCCAGCGCGTGGTGACGGGCTCCAGCACGCTGAGGAAATAGGTGCCGACCGGTACGCCGACCAGCGCGCCCAGCACGATCACCGCGGTGGCCTTGCGGTCCGCCTTCCGCCACGCGTCGGGCAGTAGCGGCAGGGCCGCGACGAAATCGATCACGAGGAGCAGCGCGGCAACGAGACGCGGCGCCGCGATGCTGCTCGCCAGCGGCATGAAGATCAGCGCCGAGCCGAAGCCGGAGAACCCGCGCGCGGTACCTGAAACGAAAGCGACGGCGCAGAGCGCCATCGCAATGGTGAGGCTGACGTCCTTCGGAAGAACATCCGCAAGGGTCATCCGCGCAAGACGCCGCCGGTCTTCTTCGTGACTTCCGCCACGATCTTCCCGGCGACGGCCTCGATCTCCTGATCGGTCAGCGTCTTCTCGCGCGGCTGGATCGTCACGGCGATCGCGATCGACTTCTTGCCGTCATCGATGCCCTTGCCCTCGTAGACGTCGAAGACATTCACGCCGGTGATCAGCTTCTTGTCGACGCCTTGGGCGGCGCGAACGATGTCGCCGGCCTTGACCGTGCGGTCGACAATGAAGGCGAAGTCGCGCGACACAGGCTGGAAGGCCGACAGCTCGATCACGGGCTTGGCGCGGGTCGGCTTCTTCTTCGCCTCGGGGATGCGATCCAGGATCACCTCAAACACCATCAGCGGGCCATCGGCACCGAGCGCCTCGAGCGCGCGCGGATGCATCTCGCCGAAATAGCCGAGCACGTTCTGCGGGCCGATCTGGATCGTGCCCGAGCGACCCGGATGCAGCCAGGCTGGTCCGCCCGCGACGATCTGCAGCGCCTGCATCGGTGCACCGGCAACGGCAAGCACCGCGAGCGCGTCGGCCTTGGCGTCGAACAGTTCGGCCTGCGCCGAACCCGACCAATGTCGTCCCAGACCTTCGGACGAAGCAAAGCCGCGGCGCACGCCGCTGGCCGCCATGAACTGATCCTGCGGGCGGTCGCCCTTGAACACCTGGCCGACCTCGAACAGCGCGACATCGCCGAAGCCGCGATCGGCATTGGCCTGCGCCGCCGCGATCAGGCCCGCCAACAGCGTCGGCCGCATGTCGGAGAGATCCGAGGCGATCGGGTTGGCCACTTCGAGCTCGCGCTGGCCGCCGCCGAACAGGGTTGCTGCAGACTTCGTGATGAAGGACCAGGTCACCGCTTCGATGATGCCGCGGCTCGCCAGTGCGCGCCTGGCGCGACGGGTGCGGAGCTGCAGCGGCGTAAGCACCGGCTTGCGCGCGTCCTCGCCGCGCTCGAACGGCGTCATCGGCACCTTGTCGACGCCGTAGATGCGCACGATCTCCTCGACGATGTCGGCCTTGCCATGCACATCGGTGCGCCACGAGGGCACCGCGACCTTCACCACCGGACCCGGGCCGGCCATCATGAAGCCGAGATGGGTCAGGATGCGCTTCATCTCCGGCTGCGGCACCTCGATGCCGGACAGCCGCTTGACCTCAGTGACCGGAAAATCGATCACGCGGTCGTCGCCGAAAGCCTTGCCGACCACGACGTTCTCGGACGGCGCGCCGCCGCACATCTCCATCACGAGCTTGGTCGCGAGCTCCAGCCCCGGCACCATGAAGGCTGGATCGACGCCGCGCTCGAAGCGGTAGCGCGCGTCCGAATTGATGCCGAGCTTGCGGCCGGTCTGGGCGATGTTGATCTCGTTCCACAGCGCCGATTCGATCAGCACGTCGGTGGTGTTCTCGTCGCAGCCCGAGGCTTCGCCGCCCATGATGCCGGCGAGCGATTCGACGCCGTGCTCATCCGCGATTACGCAGATGGCGGGATCGAGATTGTAGGTGCGGCCGTCGAGCGCCAGCAGCGTCTCGCCATCGCGGGCGCGGCGCACGACGAGATTGCCCTTCACCTTCTTGGCGTCGAACACGTGCAGCGGGCGGGCGCGGTCGTAGGTCATGAAGTTGGTGATGTCGACCAGCGCATTGATCGGACGCAGCCCGATCGCGGTCAGCCGCTTCTGCAGCCATTCCGGCGACGGCCCGTTCTTCACCCCGCGCACCAGGCGCAGCGCGAAACCCGGACACAGCGTGGCGTCCTCGACCGTGACCTTCACGGGGCACGGGAATTCACCCTTGATCGGCTTGATCGTGGGGTCCTTGAACTTGCCCATGTCGGCGGCGGCGAGATCGCGCGCGATGCCGTGTACGCCGGTGCAGTCCTGCCGGTTCGGCGTCAGATTGATCTCGACCACGGGATCGCCGAGGCCCGCCCATGCGGCGTAAGCAGCGCCGATCGGCGCATCCGCCGGCAATTCCATGATGCCGTCATGGTCGTTGGAGATCTGGAGTTCGGCCGCCGAGCACAGCATGCCGCGGCTCTCGACGCCACGGATGGTGCCGACACCGAGCGTGATGTCCTTGCCGGGAATGTAGGTCCCCGGCGGCGAGAACACGCTAACCAGGCCCGTGCGCGCATTCGGCGCGCCGCACACGACCTGCACCGGTGCGCCACCATCGCCGGTGTCGACCATGCAGACGCGCAGGCGATCCGCATTCGGATGCTGCTCGGCCGAGATCACCTTCGCGATGGTGAACGGCTTCAGCGCCTTCGCCTTGTCCTCGATGTTCTCGACCTCGAGCCCGATCATGGTCAGCTTGTCGGCGAGCTTTTCCAGGGGCTCGTCGGTGTCGAGATGATCCTTCAGCCAGGAGAGGGTGAATTTCACGAGCTCAGTCCTCCCGCAAGCGTCGGCACTTCGAGCGGCTTGAAGCCGTAATGGGACAGCCAGCGGACGTCGCTGTCGAACAGCTGGCGCAAATCGGCGATGCCGTATTTCAGCATGGCGATGCGGTCGATGCCCATGCCCCAGGCAAAGCCCTGGTACTCGTCGGGATCGATGCCGCAGGCGCGCAGCACGTTCGGATGCACCATGCCGCAGCCGAGAATCTCGAGCCAGTCCTCGCCCTCGCCGAACCGGATCTCGCCCTTGTCGCGGCGGCACTGGATGTCGACTTCCAGCGACGGCTCGGTGAACGGGAAGAACGACGGCCGGAAGCGCATGTTGATGTGGTCGACCTCGAAGAACGCCTTGCAGAACTCGTGCAGGATCCACTTGAGGTGGCCGAGATGCGAGTGCTTGTCGATGACGAGGCCCTCGACCTGGTGGAATTGCGGCGTGTGGGTCGCGTCCGAATCGATGCGGTAGGTGCGGCCCGGGCAGATCACGCGGATCGGCGGTTTCTGGCTCAGCATGGTGCGCACCTGCACCGGCGAGGTGTGGGTTCGCAGCAGCATGCGCGAGCCGTCCTCCTTCGGATGGAAGAAGAAGGTGTCGTGCATCTCGCGGGCGGGATGGCCTTCCGGGAAATTCAGCTTGGTGAAGTTGTAGTCGTCGGTCTCGATGTCGGGGCCTTCCGCGACCGAGAATCCCATGTCGGCGAAGATCGTCGTCAACTCGTCCCAGACCTGGCTCAGCGGATGGATGCGGCCGGCTTCAGTCGGCGCATCGCGCAGCGGCAGGGTGACGTCGATGGTCTCGGATGCGAGCCGCGCATCGAGCGCCGCCGACTTCAGCACGTCGCGCCGCGCGGCGAGGGCCTGGGTGACCTCGTCCTTGGCCTGGTTGATCGCGGCGCCTTGCGTCTTGCGCTCGTCCGGCGACATCTTGCCGAGTGTCGCAAGCAAGGCGGAGATCGAGCCCTTCTTGCCGAGGGACGCGACGCGGACGGCTTCGAGGGCGGCTTCGTCCCCGGCAGCACTGATCTGCGCGAGGATGGATTGGACGAGACTGGCGAGGTCGGACACTGTCGGATCCTTTCAAAACGCTGCCGGTTGTGGCCGCAGCCGGGCCGGAACGTCAAGCCGTATAGCCGTCGTAAATGCAGGGCATTTGAACCCTATAGGCATGGCTGGCACCAACCTGAAGTCGAGGGAGAAGACGATGCGTTTACGATCCTGGGTGGTCGGCTTGAGCTTGGTTCTTTTGGGGAGCGCGGCTCACGCCGCGGAGGAATGCCCGGCCAAATCGACGTCGATGGATGACATCATCGCGGTCCTGAACGCGGCGCCGAGCTGCGACCGTGCCATGACGCTGTTCGATGCTTGCGCATACGGCGCCAGCGGCGACGTGCAATTCGGCGAAGCGGTCGAGAAGAAGTGCGAGGCCGATTTTGTCGGCCGGCTGAGAACGCCGCAGAAGCTCAGCTATCAGCGCGAGTTGCGGGTCTGCGACCGGAAGTACCGGAACAAGTCCGGCACCATGTATATCTCGGCCACGGCCTTCTGCCGGGCGGAGGTCGCCCAGCGTTACTCGCGACGTGCGCTGAAGGCCGGCGGAGCCGGCCATTAGTGCTGGGCTTGCTCTGAAGCAGCCGCTTAGGCGGCCAGCGCAGCCTTGGCCTTCTCGGCGATCGCCTGGAACGACGCAGGCTCGTGGATCGCGAGATCCGACAGCACCTTGCGGTCCACGGTGATGCCCGACTTGGCGAGACCGTCGATAAATCGGCTGTAGGTCAGGCCGAACGGACGCACAGCGGCGTTGAGACGCTGGATCCAGAGCGCGCGGAAAGTCCGCTTCTTGCGCTTGCGATCACGGAACGCGTACTGCTGGGCCTTTTCCACGGCCGGCTTGGCGGCGCGGATGGTGTTCTTGCGGCGGCCATAGAAGCCCTTGGCGGCCTTGTAGACTTTCTTGTGCTTGGCGTGGGCGGTCACACCGCGTTTGACGCGAGACATGACAAAATCCTTCAGAGATGACTTGGTTTTCGGATCGCCGCGCGAGCGCGGCGGAGGTGGCAATGATCTTCGACGATCTTGGACGCGATCAGGCGTTCGGCAAGAAGTACTTCTTGACGTTGTCGCCGTCGGTCTTGAACAGCACGCGAGTGCCGCGCAGCTGACGGATCTGCTTCTTCGTCCGTTTGATCATGCCGTGACGCTTGCCGCGCTGGGCGTGCATCACTTTGCCGGTAGCAGTCACCTTGAAGCGCTTTTTAGCGCCCGATTTGGTCTTCAGCTTGGGCATTTGGCTCTCCTAATGGCCACATAAATCCGCCCGCGAAGGCGGCTGGCCGTCAAAAATGCTCGTTAGAGCGTTGATTGTGCTCAGGTTTTACGAACAAGCGCGAAACCCGCACGGACACCGCCACGGCAGCCCTTAATCAGCCGGGCGATGAAGGCTGGGCTTATGACAGAGGACAAGCCAAATGGCAACGCTGAACCGCCGAAACCTGCCTGGCGACTATTCGGAGTTACCACCCATATGTCCAAGCCATGTTGCCTGGAGCAAGACCAAAATGGCCCATTTTCCCCGATCGCTTTCGTCCTTGACGGACCTCGCCCGCCCGCGCCGCCTGGCGCTGCTTGCCGTGCTGGCCACGGCCATGCTGCCCTCGACCGCCGACGCCCGTATCGGCAGCTATGACGGCATCTGGAATGTCACTTTCGCCACCACGCGGGGCAATTGCAGTTCCGGTTACAGCGTCCCCTTCACCGTCACCGGCGGCCGGGTGTCATCCGCCGGCGGCGGCCGGGTCTCCGGCACGGTTCGTCGCGGCGGCGCCGTCGCGGTCCAGGTCTCGGTCGGCGCGTCCCACGCCAGTGGAGGCGGCCGGCTCGGCGGGGTGGCCGGTGCAGGCTCCTGGAACGGCATCATTTCCGGCGACCGCTGCAGCGGCATCTGGCATGCGACTCGGTCCTGATACACAAACGGCCCGCCGGAAATCCGGACGGGCCGTTGAACTCTCAGTCCTGAAAAACGGACGTCAGCGCGGCGCCAGCACCATGACGACCTGACGGCCCTCGAACCTGGCGTCCTGCTCGACCTTGGCGAGCTCGGCGACGTCGTTCTTGATCTTGTCCAGAAGCTTGGTGCCGATCTCCTGGTGCGCCATTTCGCGGCCGCGATAGCGCAGCGTGATCTTGACCTTGTCACCCTCTTCGAAGAACCGCTGCATCGCGCGCATCTTCACGTCGTAATCGTGGTCGTCGATCATCGGGCGGAGCTTGATCTCCTTGATCTCGACGATCTTCTGCCGCTTGCGGGCTTCGGCGGCCTTTTTCTGGGCGGAATACTTGTACTTCCCGTAGTCCATGATCTTGCAGACGGGAGGGCTGACATTCGGCGAAATCTCGACCAGATCCATGCCAGCTTCCTGGGCCATGCGGATGGCCATGACGGTTTCGACCGTGCCCTTGTTGTCACCGGTCTGATCGATCAGCTGGATTTGCGCATTGCGAATATCATCATTGATGCGCGGCCCGTCTTTGCTGGCAACGGGCGGGGCTTTATTGGGACGGCGAATGGGTGGTTCTCCAAAATTGTGAAAGAGGCGGCTAGTCTGAAGGAAGATGCGTTTGCGGGCAAGCAAGTCGCGTGCGGGAGGCGAAAAAGCCTCAAATGCGAGGCATTTTGGTCACGCCCATGGGCACGCTGCAGGACATAGACACCTTGCTTCTGTTCCGCAAGCGTCCCAAAGGGCAATAGCGATGCTGGGCTGGGCCTCGGAACGCATCCAGACAGTTCAAACCGAACAACCAGAGTAAACGTTCCATGAGCAATGCAATTCCTGAAGCCGTGCTCGGCTTCATCGATGTGGGCGAGGGCCCGTCCGCACGCAGGATCGCGGTGCGCAGCCGCGCCGGTCGAGGACCCGGACTGGTCTGGCTCGGCGGGTTCAAGTCGGACATGCAGGGCAGCAAGGCCGTGGCGCTGGATGCCTGGGCCGCGGACCATGGCCGCGCCGCGGTCCGGTTCGATTACTCCGGCCATGGCGAATCCGGCGGCGATTTCGCCGATGGAACCATCGGAAGCTGGCTCGAGGACAGCGTGGCGGTGTTCGAGCGGTTCTGCGATGGCCCGCAGGTTCTGATCGGTTCCTCCATGGGCGGCTGGATGGCGCTGCTGCTCGCGCGCGAGATCAGGAAGCGGGCCAGTCAAGCGTCGCTTGCGGGCCTGGTGCTGATCGCGCCGGCGCCCGACTTCACCGAGGAGCTGATGTGGAAGAATTTTTCGCCCGCGGTGAAGAAAGAAATCGAGACCAAGGGCTTCTGGCTGCGGCCGTCGGACTATGGCGATGGCTCGCCCTATCCGATCACGCGGAATCTGATCGAGGAGGGCCGCAATCATTTGCTGCTCGGCAGCGCCATCGATCTCGGCTGCCCCGTCCGCATCCTCCAGGGCGCGCAGGATCCGGATGTGCCCTGGCAGCACGCCTTCGCGCTGACGCATCGCCTGCCGGCCGACGACGTCGTGCTCACCATGATCCAGGACGGCGATCACCGCCTCTCCCGCCCGCAGGACATCGCCCGCATTCTTGCCGCGGTGGCCGAGATCGGGTGAGAGTTTTCTTCCTTCCCCCCTTGTGGGGGAAGGTGGCGCGAAGCGCCGGATGAGGGGTTGTCTCTGCACGTCCGAATGAGAGTTGGACTCGCGGAGACAGACCCCTCACCCAAGTGAATGCGTGTCAACGAGCGGAGCTGCCCTCTCCCACAAGGGGAGAGGGCACAACAAGAAACACTGGGAGGCAAATACAATGACCACCACCTCGATGCTGCGCGCCTTCTGCGACGCCCTCGAGCAGCGCAACGGTCGTGCGTTTGCCGACCTGTTCACCGAGGACGGCGTCTATCACGACGTCTTCTACGGTGCCTTCGAAGGCCGCGAAAAGATCGCAGCGATGGTCGACGACTGGTTCTATCGCACGGCGACCGATTTCCGCTGGGACATGCATGATCCCGTAACCGACGGCACCACGCTCTATGCGCGATACACCTTCAGTTATCGCTCGACCCTGCCGGAAGCGAACGGCGCGCGGGCGATGTTCGAGGGCGTCGCGATCATGACGCTGCGCGACGGCAAGATCGTGAGCTATCACGAGGTCGCCAACACCGCGCCGGCGTTCGTCGATCTGAAGTTTGCGCCGGAACGGATTGCGAAGATCGTCGGCAAGCAGGGCGTCGAGCTGAAAGCGCGGCCGGAGATGAAGCGGCATCTGGCGTAGGCGCGGGGCTCTCTCTCCTTTCGTCATTCCGGGGCGCGCCACTTGGCGCGAGCTAATTGCGCACCTGAGAATCCATACTCCCGATCGTGGTTATGGATT
Organism: Bradyrhizobium sp. P3_C3; assembly: GCF_056402655.1. NCBI lineage: Bacteria > Pseudomonadati > Pseudomonadota > Alphaproteobacteria > Hyphomicrobiales > Nitrobacteraceae > Bradyrhizobium > Bradyrhizobium sp. P3_C3. Next base: position 36,063 of record NZ_JBFUGY010000010.1, read on the forward strand.
CCGGGCTCGCGCTACGCGCGCCCCGGAATGACAGTAACGACTACCGCTTCGACGGATTCGCCATCGGCTTGCGCTGTGCCAGCGCGGCGACCGTGGCGGTGCCGATCGGGCCTTGCTCGTCGTAGAGCCAGCATTCGCCGATCGCGACACCATCGGTCGCCTGGTGATTGACCACGTCGAAGCCGATCCAGTTCGTCACTGGCAGCCGATGCAGATAGATCGTGACGTCGCTGTTGATGTAGCCGAGCCCCTTGTCGCCGGCGTTGGCAAAGGGGCTTGCGAAATCGGCGCCGACAGCGACATGCACGAACGGCGTCATCGGCACGCCAGCCACGAGCTCGCGCACCTCGCTCATCCAGAGCCGGCGCGGACCGAGCGAGCCCATATGGCCGACGATCGGCCGCGTCGTCCATTTGCCGTTCATGCCGAGCCTGGGATCGGTCGGCTTGGGAATGTCATCCGGCTTCGGCACGTCCCAGTTCGGCGGCGACCAGACGCTGCCGTCCGGATTCTGCGTTTTGCGCAGCAGCTGGCACGAGGCACGCGCCATGCTGACGCCGCCGGAGACAAATTCGGCCTCGACCACGCGAATGCGTAGTCCGTCGCGCACCAGCCGCGTCGTTACCTCGATCGGCTTGTCGATGGTCGGCAGCCGAAACATGTCGACCGTGAGCCGCGCCGGGACGAATTCAGGGCCGGAATGGCGCTCCTCGATGGCGAAGCCGAGCAGCCCGACGATGACGCGTCCGTGCAGCGATTTCGGATCCCAGGGTCCGTTGGCCACTTCCGTCGGATGGAATGTATCGCCGTCGCGGGTGAAGAAAGGCATGTTTGTCATGACGCGCGACTTTGAGGAAACGCGTGAGGAAATCAAGGTCCCCCAATCCTCAGGGTGAGGAGGCGCGAAGCGCTCTCACCATAACAACGGTGTCATCGCCCGGCTTGACCGGGCGATCCAGTACTCCGAGACGATTGTGCTTCAATCGAGAGGCCGCGGCGTACTGGATGCCCCGCTTTCGCGGGGCATGACAGTGGAGAGTTGGGAAGCGGCCTGCCACTCCTCACGCACGCTTTCGTCACGCTCTATGCTCGCCGCCGCGGACTTCATTGCATCGAACTCTTCCCGCGACACCAGCTGCTCCAGCGCCCACACCGCAGCGCCACGCACCAAAGCGCTCTCATCGCCGAGCAATCGCCGCGCCTCCTCCGCCAGCATCGCCTCACCGGAGTTACCAATCGCGATCAGCACATTCCGCAAAAACCGGTCGCGGCCGATGCGCTTGACCGGCGACTTCGTGAACAGCGCGCGAAACGCGGCGTCGTCGAGCCGTGCGAGTTCGGCGAGCGACGGCGCGCGCAATTCGTCGCGCGCGGAGAGCTTTGCCTCGCGTCCCTCCTGCGCGAACTTGTTCCAGGGACAGGCCGCAAGGCAATCGTCGCAGCCATAGATGCGGTTGCCGATGGCCTTGCGAAATTCGCGCGGGATCGGTCCCTTGTTCTCGATGGTGAGATACGAGATGCAGCGCCGCGCATCGAGCTTGTAGGGCGCCGGAAACGCCGACGTCGGGCAGATGTCGAGGCACGCCTGGCATGAGCCGCAATGATCGATCTCGGCGTCGTCGCGCGGCAGCTCGAGCGTCGTGTAGATCGCACCGAGGAATAGCCAGGAGCCGAACTCGCGCGAGACGAGATTGGTGTGCTTGCCCTGCCAGCCAAGATGTGCGGCCTGCGCCAACGGCTTCTCCATCACCGCCGCGGTGTCGACAAACACCTTGACGTCCGATGGCGCGGTCGCGACCAGCCAGCGCGCCAGCGCCTTCAGGCGCTTCTTGATGAGATCGTGGTAGTCGTCGCCCTGCGCATAGACCGAGATCGCCGCGCGCGTGCGCTGCTGCAGGATCGCGAGCGGATCCTGGTCGGGCCCGTAATTGACGCCGAGCATGATGACGCTGCGTACGTCCTGCCACAGCCCGCGCGGATCGACGCGGCGCTCGGGGTGTGCTGCAAGCCAGTCCATGTCGCCATGGCCGCCCGAGGCGATGAATTCGAGAAAATGCTTTCCGGCGTTTTCGATCGTGCCGGATGCGGTGATGCCGATGCAGTCGAAGCCGAGCGCGCGTGCCTCGTTTGCAAGCGCCGCCTTCAATTCGGTCGGATCCGAGTTCAGAAGTCGAGGTCCACGTAGGTCCGCGATGCCGGCACGCCCGCCAGCCATTCGCTCAGCAGCGGACGGAACGACGGGCGGGATTTCACCCGCGCGTACCACGCCTTTGCTGCGTCGTCCTCGCTCCATGGCACGTCGCCCAGATAGTCGATCGCCGAGAGATGCGCCGCGGCGGCGAGGTCCGCGTAGGTGAGCCGGTCGCCGGCGAGGAAGTTCCGCGTCTGCGCCAGCCAGCCGATATAGGCCAGATGATAGCGCACGTTGGCCTTGGCGGCTCGCATCACGTCGGCCGAGGGTGCGCCGCCGCCGTTCTCCTCGCTCATGAAGCGCTTGTAGATGCGCTCGGTGACCAGAGGATGCGAGACCTCCTCGAAGAATTTTTCGTTGAACCAGGCCATCAGCCGGCGCACCTCGATGCGCTCGGCGACCGTTTCCGGCATCAGGCGCTTCGGTCCCATGTCGGCGCCGTAGGCCTCATCGACATATTCGGCGATGATCGCGGCGCCCGGTATGGGCGATTGTTCCTTGTCCACCAGGACGGGCGTGGTGCCGGCCGCATTGAGCAGCAGAAATGCCTCGCGCCGCTCCCAGCTGCGTTCTTCGACCAGCCGCAATTCGAGCCCGTATTCTCCCGCGATCAGGCGGATGAAACGCGAATGCGGGCAGAACGGATGATGAAACAGCGTAAACATGAAGCCTTTGACTATTTGATGGTGATTAAGAATCCATCAATGTTTGTGCGGCGCCACACTAGTCCTTCAAAACCGCGAGGCAAGGGCGTGACGTCGCATTTTGCGATTGCGAGAGCAGGACGAATAGGCGAGAAGAGCCCCGCTTTTCCAGCGGAAATGGACCGTAAATATGTCAGACGCAATACGGGCAGTGATCCTCGGCATCATCGAGGGTGTGACCGAGTTCCTTCCCGTGTCCTCGACCGGCCACCTTCTGCTCGCGGAGCGCTTCTTCCATCTCGGCGAAGGCGCCTTCTGGGATTCGTTTACCGTTCTGATCCAGCTTGGTGCGATCCTCGCGATCGTCGTGCTGTACTTCAAGAAATTGTGGGACGTCGCGATCGGCATGTTCACCGGCGATGCCTATGCGCGCCGCTTCGTGATCGGCGTGCTGGTGGCGTTCCTGCCCGCGGTCATCGTCGGTCTTGTCGCCGGCAAATACATCAAGAGCCTGCTGTTCAATCCGTGGGTCGTGTGCTTCTCGCTGATCGTCGGCGGCGCCATCCTGCTGTGGGTCGATCGGCTCGATCTCAAGGCGCGCGAGCATGACGCCACCCGCTTTCCGCTGCTGATGTATCTCTATATCGGCATCGCGCAGTGCATCGCGATGATCCCGGGCGTGTCGCGCTCCGGCGCCAGCATCGTCGCCGCGATGTTTCTGGGCGCCGACAAGCGCGCGGCGGCGGAGTTCTCGTTCTTCCTCGCCATCCCCACCATGATCGGCGCGTTCGCCTACGATTTCTACAAGAACCGCTCCGAGATGACGATGGACCACATGGGCATCGTCGCGATCGGCTTCGTGGTGTCGTTCATCACCGCGATCATCGTGGTGAAGACGTTCTTGAGCTACGTCACCCGCCACGGCTTCGCGGTGTTCGCCTGGTGGCGCGTCATCGTCGGCACGCTCGGCCTGATCGCGCTGGCGCTCGGCCGTTAACCTCTCGAAAACTCACTGACGCGCCTCAACGCAATATAAGCTTTTGATCGGTAGGCAGTTTCCAGAGCAGGGCGGCGCGCGCCCGGCACAGGAGCTGAGCCATGACCCTCGTCAGCGGCTGGGGGCGTTTCCCGGTCGTCGATAGCGAGCTGCTGCGGCCGCGGTCGTTCGAGGCCGTGGGCGAAGCCGTGGTGACGGGCTCCGTGGCCAGGGGCAATGGCCGCGCCTATGGCGATGCCGCGATCGGCGCCGCAAGAACCATCGCGATGACGGGGTTCGACCGGGTCCGGTCGTTCGATCCCGTGACCGGGCGCATCCGCCTCGAAGCCGGCGTGCTGCTGTCGGACCTGATCGACACCTTTGGTCCGCGCGGTTTCCTGCCTTTCGTCGTACCCGGAACGCGCTTCGTCTCGGTTGGCGGTGCCATCGCTGCCGACGTCCATGGCAAGAACCATCATTGCGAGGGCGGTTTCGGCCGCTATGTCGACAGCATTTTGCTGCGCACCGGGCAGGGCGAGACCATCGAGGCCTCGCGCGAGCAGAATTCCGATGCCTTCTTCGCGACCGTCGGCGGCATGGGCCTCACCGGGGTGATCCTCGAGGCGACGATGCGGCTACGACCGGTCGAAACGGGGTGGATCCGCGAGCGGGTGATCTCCGCATCCGATCTCGACTCCGCGATGCGCGCGCTCGATGCGGGCGATTCCGCGACCTATTCGGTGGCCTGGATCGATTGTGCCGCGCGCGGCAGTGAACTCGGCCGCTCGCTGATCTATCTCGGCGAGCACGCAGGGACAGACGAACTTGCCGACGGCGCCGGTGCATTTCCCGTCGGCAAAAATCCCGGCCTCGCGGTGCCCGTCGACCTGCCGTCGATGACGCTGAACCGCTACAGCATCCGCGCCTTCAACGAGCTCTATTACCGCATGGGCGCGCGGCGCGCCGGCGGCAGCCATGTGGTCTCGCTCTACCCGTATTTCTTCCCGCTCGACAGCATCAGTGACTGGAACCGCATCTACGGCCGGCGCGGCTTCCTCCAGCATCAATGCGTGATCCCGGAGCTGGGCGCCCGCGCCGTGCTCGGCGAGATCCTCGATCGCGTCGCCCGGCGCGGCGATGCCTCCTTCCTCGCGGTGCTCAAGAAACTTGGCCAGGGCGACGGCATCCTGTCGTTCCCGCTGCCCGGCTACACGCTGGCGCTGGATTTCCCGGTGAAGGGCGACATCCTGAATTTCCTCGACGAGATCGACCGCCTGGTCGTCGCCGCCGGCGGCCGGCTTTATCTGGCCAAGGATGCACGCCAGTCGCGCGCCACATTCGAAGCCGGCTATCCGGCCTTGCGGCGCTTCAACGCAATCCGCAAATCGCTCGATCCCGCCGGGACCATCCGCTCAAAACTTTCACAACGCCTGTTCGATGAGGTTTAAGCCGTGACGTCACGCAAGTCCGCAATTGTGCTCGGTGGCTCCTCCGATATCGGCCGCGCCGCCGCGCGCGCCTTTGCCAAGGCCGGATACGATGTCGCCCTCGCGGGCCGTGACGTCGCCGCACTGGAGCCTGACGCCGCCGATCTGCGCGCGCGCTACAATGTCGAGGTTGGCCTCCACACATTCGATGTGCTCGATACCGCTTCGTTCGAGGGATTTGTGAGCGGCCTTGCAGCGTTGCCTGATGTCGTCATCTCGATCGTCGGCCTGCTGGGCGTGCAGCAAAATGCCGAAAGCGACCTTGCGCATGCCACCACGATCATGCGCTCGAACTACGAGGGCCCCTCGCTGATTCTCGGCCTGTTCGCGGAGAAATTTTTGGCGCGCGGCAGTGGCACGATTGTCGGCGTGTCCTCGGTCGCCGGCGATCGCGGCCGTGCCTCCAACTATGTCTACGGCTCGGCGAAGGCAGGCTTCTCCGCCTTCCTGTCGGGCCTGCGCGCCCGCGCCAGCCGCGGCGGCGTTCACGTCGTTACGGTGAAGCCCGGCTTCGTCCGCACCAAAATGACGGAAGGCATGAAGCTGATCGGCCCGCTCACCGTCGAGGCGCCGGTCGTCGGCGATGCGATCCTCAACGCCGTCGAGAAGAAGACCGACGTCGTCTATGTCAGCGGCAAATGGCGTCTCGTGATGCTGATCATCAAGACGCTGCCCGAAGCGGTGTTCAAGAAGCTGAAGTTTTGAGGCTTGACGGTTCGCACTGCGGCCACGTCGGCGGTGCACTCCCTCGCCCCGTTCTTACGGGGAGAGGGTTGGGGTGAGGGGCCTCTCTCCGCGCATACAACTGCCGAGGGACCTGTACCCCCTCACCCGGATCGCAAGAGCGATCCGACCTCTCCCCGCAGGCGGGGCGAGGTGAAGAAAAACCTCAAACGCTCATTCGCTGGAACTGCCCGGCCGCGCGAAAACGCCAGAGATATTGCGGGGCGATGGCCTCCAGCGAATCCCCGGCAATGCCGAGGCCTTCCAGCGTCAGCCCCGCCGCCTTGGCCGCCTCCGACACGACATTGTCGTGCTCGAGCAGCGTGACCTGGTCCGGCGTAAGCTTCAGCGCACCCGGCGCGAATTGCAGGAAGTTGGCCTGGAAGCGAGCAAGGCCGAACGACAGCGGGACCAGCGCCCGCTTGCGGTCGGTGATGGCCAAAATGGCCTCGATGATCTCGCGCATGGTCAGCACTTCCGGCCCGCCGAGCTCGTAGGTCGCGCCTGCCTTGGCCTTGCCGTCGACCGCATCCGCGATCGCGGTGGCGACGTCGCCGACATAGACCGGCTGCATCCTGGTCTCGGCGCCGATCAGCGGCAGCACCGGCGACATCCGCGCCAGCGCGGCAAAGCGGTTGGTGAACTGGTCCTCGGGGCCGAACATCACGGAGGGACGGAAGATGGTCGCCGAGGGCACCGCGGCCAGCACCGCCGCCTCGCCGGCCGCCTTGGCCTTGGCATAGCGCGAGGGCGATTCCGCATCGGCGCCGATCGCGGAGACATGCACGAGGCGCGCGCCGGCGGCGGCCGCCGCCTTGGCGACGGTCTCGGCGCCTCTGGCCTGGACGGCGTCAAAGCTCTGCGCGCCGCCCTCGGTGAGGATGCCGACCAGATTGATCACGACATGCGAATCACGCAGCGCCGCCTCGACCGACGCCGGATAGCGCAGATTCGCCTGCACGGTGTGGACTTGCCCGACCTTGCCGGAGGGCTGGAGGTACCCGGCCAGTTCCGGCCGCCGCACCGCGACCCGGACCCGGTAATCCCGTCGGCACAGCGCGCGGACGACATTCCGGCCCAAAAACCCCGATCCGCCGAAAACCGTGACGAGAGTTTCCAGATTCGATGCCATGGGATCCATTCCTTGGGTCCATTCCTGCGGAAAGAGTGCGTGTTATCAGGCTTGTATCGGGCCGGTTTGCGATGCGCAATCCGCATCGCCGCGCAGGTGCCAAGCAGCATTTGACAACCGCGTCACCGAACCGTAGTAACCGCCTCCGTGCCCCAAACGGCATGCCCAGGTGGTGGAATTGGTAGACGCGCTGGCTTCAGGTGCCAGTGGCTTAACGGCCGTGAAGGTTCGAGTCCTTTCCTGGGCACCACCCCCAACCCAAGTGGTTGAAATCGCTCATTTGCAGGGTATTTGAGCCGCTGACCGGTACACAAAACCGGGACACAGCGCGTATGAGCTATCGAATGACTCACATCTACCTCGACACTGATTCCTCGCACTGGAATTTCAGGGTGCGGACACCTGCTGATGTCCTTCGCGTTCTCGATGACGACCGCCTGATGTTTGTCTTCGACCGCTGCATGGACGATCCTGGTTTTGAGACGCAGGCTCGTATTGGGGCCGTCGTGAAGCTCTCGCTGCGCACCCGCAACGCGGCGGTGGCTGAGATTCGAAAAACCCAAGCCTTGGCGCAATTAGCGAAGGTCTGGGCCGCCAAGAGGTCGGAGCCGAAACGGCTCAACCTCATGCAGATCATGGCGCTCGCTGGCCTCGTTCATGACCTCTACGTGGAGTCGTTTCAGCAAGACCCAGGCGAACGAGCGGATTGGATTGCGCACAAGGCGGTGAACAGAGCCGTGCGGGAGGGGCGCTTGGTGGATGTCCCGCCGATCATCCCCGGCCAGATGCCGAACGAGCAGCAGCTGGCAATTGACGAATTTGGGGACGATCTCACGGCCGGCATCAACGCGCTTCCCAGATTGACGGACGGCGAAGAGGGTCTGGAGCGCAGGTATGGGCTGCTTTGCAATTGGGTCCTGGCCCAGCAATGCCTGCGCGTAGATTATGCGACTAGGAAGCGGCTCCTGGTCGCGATCGCGAAGGCCGGAGACACGGGACCGCGTCAGCTCAAACAGAACGCGGTCGGTGACTACCGCCCTGACATCTATCGAGAGAGCTACCCGCGGTACCGATCCAGCCGCACCCTGCCACAGGTGTTCGAGCAATGGCGAGGTGAGACGCAGCCGTCGCCCAGCAGCGTCTCGAACTGGAAGGGGCATGTCGCTTCGCTGATGGCCTTCGTCGGGCACGACGAGGTTGAGCGGCTGACGAGGGCAGATATCGTCAGTTGGAAGGACGACCTCGTCGAGAAGGGCCTAACGGCGAAGACCATCAACGACAGCTATCTGGCTTGCATCAAGAGGCTGCTGAATTACGAAGTGCAGAATCATCGGCTCGCTGAAAACGTGGCCGAGAAGGTATCCATGAGCACCCGTGGTCAGGCAGGTGACTCGCAGCTTCCCTATACCACGGAGGAGGTCGGACAGCTGCTCAAGCTCGCGAGGCAGCAACAGAAGCCGATCTTGCGGTGGTTACCCTGGCTTGTTGCACTCAGCGGCTCTCGGGTCGGAGAGGTCGCGCAGCTCTGGGGCTCGAACGTCAAGAAGGTCGGAAACGTGTGGGTGATGCAGATCAAGCCCGCAAGTGATGGTGGCCGGCTGAAGAACCACTGGAGTGAACGAGACACTCCGATCCATCAGGCGATCATCGACGAGGGGTTCCTGAGGTTTGTTTCGGACCGCGGGGACGGGCCGCTCTTCTACAGCCGGACCTCCGGCGATCGGAACAGAAAGCACGCTTCGAAGAGCGTGTGCAATCGCCTCGGGGCCTGGATTCGATCGCAAGAGGGATTCCAGGACCCGCGCAAGGCGCCGAACCATGGGTTTAGGCACTGGTTCAAAACGGAGCTTGGCGCTTTGGGCGTGCCTGACAGCATGGCGGACTCGATCATGGGGCACGGGAAGAAAACAGAGGCGGACAAGTACCGCCATTACACCGCCGAACGGAAAGCCCCGTTCGTGAACAAAGTGCAGGTTCCAGGGGTTACAGCCAGCTCTACGGTGCAGGCGGCCGAATAGGTCGCAGGAGATGGGCCTCCTGCGACCTGCGACGGCTGAAGGTCACTTGCCCTTCTTTGGAGGAGTAGAGCTTGGCGTTCCGTCCTGGAGTGCTGCGGCAACACGTTCGGCCTCTCGGACTGCCTCGGCAAGGACGAGCTTATGGCTCTCGGGATCGAACGTCTCCAGGCGGACTCGGGCACCGGCCACGCGAGCGATGGCCTGCTCGTGCTGCCGTTCGAGGTCCTTGCGTGCGAGCAGAGCGGCACGGGCCGCCCTGATCTCGTCAGATGCCTTTTTGCTATCGCGGATGATGCTCGCTCGCTCCTGGCGGTACGACCACCCCTTAACTGAGCAGGCGGATGCGGTTCGGTTCATTTCATGCCGCTCCAGCTGCACGGCGCAGCGAGTCCGCACGTTCCGGGTCGTTCCGCTCCAAGAGCATCTGCCGGGTGAGGTTGAAGCCCGCACGGCTATAGGGATTCTCCCTGTCGCCGTCGTCCCTAACGTACGGTTCGGCAGCCGCGTGACGCTCCAGCTGTTCCGCATACCGCGGATCATCACGATAGAGCAGCATCTGCTGCGTTACGTTCCAGCTCCGCTTGCTGAAGGGGTTCTGGGTCAGCAGCGACGCGCCCTGCGGCAACGCGATGGGCTTGCCGGAGCTGGCGAAGAACCTCTTGGTTTCCTCGTCCTGATAGAGGCCGGCCAAGTAGGTCGTCAGGTCGGCTTCCGAGCCGTCCTGATCCAGATATTTCATCTCATGGCCGCCGCCGAGACGGCGGTTCAACACCAACCGGTCCTTGAGGTGTTCGACGAGAGCGTCCTCGCCCTCCTGCGTGAGCGCGAGCCCATGGAGGTCGAGGAGCTGGCGCAGGGCGGTTGCCGTGTTCATGCGGCCTGCAATGACCTCGGTCATGCGCCCTTCCCCTGCAAGGCGGCGAGCACGACGCGGCGCAGCCAGGACGATCGTGAGATCAACTCGGACTTGGCGCATTCTTCGACGGCATCGGCCATCGAACGGGGGAACACGACGCCGATGGTGGTGGTGGGTTCGTTTCGGAGCAGGTCTAGATCGATGTCCTGCATTGGGGTCTCCAGGTGGGTTTTCGAGCCGGACAGGGCCGGCGGGATGGGCGGGTCGTCGGTGGTCCGACATCTTTACACTGTAAAGATTTTCTAAGAAATGTCAATAGGTGCAGGCTGTTACGGAGAACTGAGAGCGAAATGCAGCGAATTTCGGTCGCCGTCGACGGCGCAGAGACGTCATGTAACTTGTTGATTTCACAATGTATTTTCGGCTAGGCCAATGCACTGCCTGGGCCAGGGAAAACAAATTGCCCTTTTAATCCAATGCGCAATGGAGCAGGCCGAGGCCAAATGCCTCTAGAAATCATTAGGATAGCCGCTGATGCGTCTGGAGCGAACGAAGCGTGAACCCTAGCTCCGGCCACCCGAACGCATCAGCGGTCCTCCTAAGCGGCGGTACGGCGGGTCCGCTCCAGCTGGTGATCATTCGCAGCTTGAGGAGGTGTGGCATCGCCCCCGGTGATCGACGCCAAGCCGAGGTCCCGCCTGAGACCGCCGGTGACTTCATGTCGGGCACGAGCGCGTGCATCCAGGTTCCTCGACAGACCATAACGCTTGCCGAAGATCGGACCGCCCAACTGGATCCTGCGGCCGAGATATCGCCCTGCCTGAGGACTGTTCTTCGAGACGTAGGTCAAAACGCTCTCGTCGCCGCCCTTTTTGTTTCGTCTGGTCTGATAGCTACATCTCCGGACATCGATCTCGTCGGTGTGACCACACCAGCTCCTAACCAGGTCATCGAACCGTCGATGGAGGGCTGGCGGTATGTGCATCAAGACGTGAAGGTGTTCGTTACGCCCCGAGTGGCGCTCCGACTCTCTGGTCCATAGGCAGGTGAAATCGAAGCGGTGATCGCGAGCGAACTGCGCCAGCTTGTTCCGCCATGCCGACCATGTCGCGATCCGTTGCTCAGGGTTCTGCTCATTGATGTCATCGGGTCGGAAGGTGATGAACCTGTTCACCGGGTGACCGATCATTCTGGCGTGGTGCCAGGCGGAGTTCAGATCTCGGACGGCGGGCAGCCTCAACTCCCTCGTCACCTTGCGTCGGCCGATTTTCGTCTTCCTGGTCCAGCCTGCGAATCTGTCTGAGCTGGCCAGGGATACCATCCCATGCTGCTGCTCCAACTCGTCCGCGCCTGAAACCATATAAGAGGCCGGCTGTTCGGACCGATGGCCTGTATGGTCCCTAACCTGCAAGGAATCCCGAGGAATTTGCAGAGTTTTGGAGCCGGCATCAGTCTGGAACTTGGCTCGAAGTTCTTGAAAGTTGTCGTTCGCCGAAAAAGGGCCTTTTGCTAGTTCGAAGTTGGAGCGGGTCATCCGAGTGGGGGGCCTGTGCTAGAAAAAAATCAGACCTTCGATGGTGGTGCCTCTCCAGGGGGGAGTCCACGCCGCGGCGGCTGAACGGACTGTTGATCCTGCTTTTCCCCACGTCGACACGACCGGGTCGGCCGAACCTCGCCGGCAGAACAGGGTAAGAACATCGTGCTCGTTCTGTTCCGTGAGCGTCTTCCCCGATAAGCCTCGACCAAGCTCAATCTGAAGGAGAGAAAGATCTGATTTTCATTGCAAGCGCGTATCGGTCGTGTTACGTTTTCTCAAGAATACGTAACATAAAATGTCTGTAAGCCATGGCTACTAAAGCGAAAAATATCGAGGCAGTTGCCTACATCCGGACCTCGTCAGCGGCGAATGTGGGCGCCGACAAGGACTCTGAAAGGCGACAGCGGGATGCGATCGAGGGGTTCGCCAAGAGGGCGGGCTTCTTGGTCGTGAGCGAGTTCAATGATGCCGCGGTGTCCGGTGCGGACCCGATCGAGACCCGTGCTGGCTTCACATCTCTGCTGGATCAAATTGAGGGCAACGGCGTAAGGACCGTGCTGGTTGAGGATGCAAGCCGATTTGCTCGTGAGCTGATCACCCAGGAGCTTGGCATATTGGCGCTGATCAACCGCGGCGTCCGCGTCCTGACTGCGAATGGCGATGACCTCACCGACAGCAGTGATCCATCTCGGGTGATGATGCGGCAGATCGCCGGAGCATTCCACCAATACGAGAAGGCTCGACTCGTCGCCAAGCTGAAGGCCGCCCGTGACAGAAAGCGAGCCGGCGGCACGAAGGTCGAGGGCCGAAGGAGTCTCGCGGAAATTGATGCAGTCGAGCATGGTGGGGAGATGATTGCCCTGGCTCGCAAGCTGAGGCGGAAGACCCCCAAAGGCGGGAGGCGGTCGCTCAGGGCGATCGCTGTCGAGTTGGAGAAGGCGGGTTATGTCGGCGAAACAGGTCGGCCCTTCGCCCCTACTGCCGTTGCACGAATGCTGGGGGAACTATGATCGCGGCAAGGGATTCTCAGCAGTGTCCGTCGGCGCACGCACGAACCATCGGAGCATTCTCGAACCTTAGGCCATCGTGCCCGATCTCAAGGCGATATCCGGAGATCACCGCCAGTACGGCAAGAATGATGATCGCGGCAGGAACGACCAAGCCGTTGGGATCGAGCCGGTTCATGATTCATTTCCCATCGTCGAGGCTCGCGAGCCAGTACGGGCGGCGCGTGACCGTCTTGCCGTCCTCTACATACTCTTCGAGCAGGGCTCGGATCGCACGGGCGACGACTTGGGACCGGTTCTCACTGAAGCGCTCGCAGGCGAGATCCAGCGCCGCTAGATCAACATCGGACAGTCGGAACGAGATCACCTGTTTGCTCATGGCATCTAACCTACAAGACGAAAGTAAATACGGACTTAAGAACGTAATACGCGGTGTGACTGAATTGACTCGCCACGGAGTTTTCTGCGTTCGAGGCCCCGCGAGCCGTCGCCACGTCTGTCGATCGCGGGTAATGGTGTGGACCATGCAGCCCGAGACCACCAAAACATCACGGCGGACACCCGGTGCCGGCGGGGCCGCCAGAGGCTTGATGCGGGATCGCGAGGTCCGTCAGGCGCTGCACGCCAAGGTCCTGCGCGAGCATCACGGTCAGGCCAACACGCTCGTGCTGGACGAGCTGGGTCTCCGACACGGTACGGTCCGCGTGGATATCGCCGTCGTCAACGGCTTCCTTCATGGCTACGAGATCAAGAGTGACGCGGACACGCTCGATCGGCTTCCGAGCCAAGTCGACGTGTATGGCAAGGTGCTCGATCGCGCGACGCTCGTTGTCGGCGAGAAGCATGTCGAGAAGGCTAAGGCCTACGTGCCGGATTGGTGGGGAATCAAGGTCGTATGCAGCGGCCCGCGGGGCGCTGTTGATTTCGATACGGTTAGGCCCGTGCGGATGAACCCCGGTATAGAGCCGCTCGCCCTGGCCGAACTGCTGTGGCGCGATGAGGTCGCTGCCATCCTACGGGAGCGCGAAGCGCCAACTAAGCTGCTGCGGCAGCCGCGAGGCTTCCTCTACCAGCATCTCGCAGCCACCATGCCGGTCGACGAGTTGCGCACGACTATTCGGCAGCAACTGAAAGCCCGTGAACGCTGGCGAGGTCAGAGGCCACCTTCGTCAGATGATGGTTCGTTGCCACCCACACCCAGGTAGAGAGATTGCCCGTCGCCGCGGTGCCGGCGGCGCAGTCGGCGATGTAGGTGTCGCCGGCCGAGAAGTTCCGGCCGCAGAAGTATGGCTGCGCGATCAACTTCGCGCACATGCCTTGGAATTGGCCAAAGCCGTGGGTGCGCACAGGCGAACCCTTCTCGAAATACCAGTCGTTGTCGATCGTATACCGCATCTTCGCGAACGGCTTGATGAGCCGCATGTCGAGCTCGACGGGATCGGGATGTGCAACTCCGTAGTCTCCGAATGTCGGGATGCGAGCCTCGGGGCTCAGCGTGCCGAGAAACGCCCGATATGACTGCCATTCCATTCGCGGAATGAAGGCGGGGTTCATGTTGAGACCGGCTACCGTATTAGGAAATGACGTGCCTACGACACTAACCGTACGCCAGCGGTTCAGCACCGGTACCTTGCTGAGCAAGGTATGGATGATGCCGACGAACACCGTCACGGGGACATAGCTCTGCGCTTCGAGGTCGATGACCAAGTCGCAGGCGTGCCAGCCCTCTGCCATCGAGCGCAGCATGTTCTCGATGTCAGCGGCCAGGTTCGGTCGATCGAAGTCGGGCAGATAAAGGCGTAGGCAGACGCCGCGCCGATCTTGCTGCGCAACCCGACCGATGGCTGCAAGGTAGGCCGGATTGTTGTTGAAGCTCGCGACCGGGATCGCAGCACAGCCTTCCTGGCGAGCCGCATCAAACAACTCGTCGACGCAGTGCTGGCCGCCCGTGCAAAGCGGATTGGCCTGCAGATATTTCAAGTCGACGAAGCAGGGACGCGCTTGCCACTTCGACTTAAGGCGGCGGCCAAAGTCGCCGATGTGCGAATCCAAGGTCTCCTTGTTGGCGCGCGTCTCGAAGTCGAAGCCAACAGGCGGGACCTCCAGTAACGGCGTGATGCGGTCCTTCACGGCGTCCGTGAGGCGGCTCAGCGCCTGGTATTCCCCCATCTTCCATTTAAGAACGGGAACATAATGCGTGTGATTGAACATTTTGCTTTCCAAAAGGCGATCCACACAAGTTTTTGGTCAAACCTGAGCGGGGAAGTGCGACCTGACTCAATCAAATAGCACATCAGCCCCGGTTTTTGTAAGATTTTTTTGAGCAACTATCAAAAAAGGACGCATATAGGCCACTAGTGGCCTTGCAAGTTCCCGGTCCTCGCGTCAACATTGTTCTCTGATTCGAACCGCGACCGCCGGTTGCTGCAGCATGGAGCTTCGATGGCCGAGAACCCGCCCGACTACGCAACATGGCTGCCGGTGATCGGCAGATCGCTGGCGTTGCTGTGCCTACAGGAGGCCCGGAAGAACGAGCCGACCAAATACAAGGAGGTCCTCGAGAAGGTCGACTTTCTGGAGGGGCTCGGTTTGCCGGCCAAGGACGCGGCCGAGGCAGCCGGTTCAACCGCTGAATCTGTCCGCGTAGCGAAATTCAACCGCAAGAAGGCGAAGGCGAAGAAGAGTGGCAAAAAAAGCAAGGCGCGCGGCCGCACGCGCTAACGAGAACTCTGAGAAGGATACACCCGCCCTCGACAAGATCGCTGGGCTGTTGGCGCTCATGGCGACCAGGGATCTAGACAAGGACTCGGCGGCGCTGAAGCTCGACGCGATCGGCTTCACCTCGCGGGAAATCGCGGGTCTGCTGGATGTCGGAACGAACTATGTCAACGTCGCACGACACCGGAAAACCAAGAATAGGGCTCGGTAGTTGGCCAAGATCAACCAGGACCTGATCGAGCGGATCGCGAACCGAATGGGCATCACGTCCAAAGCCGTGTATCCGCACATCACCCGAGTTGCCAATGAGATGATGCTCGATCGGCATCTGGCGGCCCTGGTGTTGGCGAGCAGGCGTCACATCAACCTCAACAGATACTCTACGGCGGCAGAACGCGCGGAGATACGTGGGGCGTTGCGGGGCGGCGGAGGACCAGACCGGGACGACGAACCGCGTGAGCAGCGACCGACCGAGCCGACCAGGCGCACGAGGGCCACGAAGAAGGCCGTACGAAAACTGAAGGGCAACAAGGTGTTCGTCGTGCACGGTCGCGACGAGCCGCTCCGCAAGTCGATGTTCGACTTCCTGCGTGCGATGGGCCTGGCCCCTTACGAATGGCAGCATGCGCTCGACCAGGCTAAGGGCAACAACCCTTACGTCGGCAACGTGATCGACGAGGTCATGGACCAGGCGCAGGCCGTGGTGGTCATGTTCTCTCCGGATGACCTCGTGCACCTCAAAGAGCATCTCTGCAACGCGAACGACGGCCCCAACGAGCGCAAGCCGCAGGGCCAGGCCAGGCCGAACGTCCTCTTCGAAGCGGGACTCGCGATGGGACGGCATCCCCACAAGACGGTACTGGTTCGCATCGGTCGGGTTAAGGCGTTCTCGGACGTCGGCGGCCGACACATTGCGGCCTTGGGCCAGGACTTCGACAGTCGTAACGACTTCGCCAACAGGCTCGTGAAGGCCGGCTGTACCGTCAACCGCATCGGCAACGACTGGGCGAAGACCGGTCTGTTTGAACCTACCGAGCCGAAGCCGGCAAGGAAGCGGGCCAAGCGGTCGTAGCCGCAGCGCGCGGCCATGGAGGAAGCAAGTCGATGCCGCGGTCTCCGAGTCCCAAAGGTCCGCGACGGCGAGCACGGCCCCGAGCGTCGCACCGAACATGGCAGGTCCCACTGGTCGGAATATTGGCCCGAGACCGTCCTGCAGGTGTGCTTCATGGCTCCGCTTGCGAGCGGGACACAAGTCCGGTACACAAACGCCCGCCGGTTGGCTTAAAACCCCTGCAAAATAGCCACTTCCGGGAGGGGGCGATCCAGTCCTTTCCTGGGCACCATACAATTCTGGAAAATGAGCAATTCCAGTTAGTTGAGCCCCATCTGCATGCTTGGACGGCTCCCTTGGCCACGGGTGGTCTTGTCTCGCCCGGCGAGCAAGAATACGCTCGCCGTGCCGGCACCGGCGCTTCCTATTTCGCAGAGCGTCTGCGCTGGATGCGACCGCCCGGTTTGCTGGCCCATAAATACAAACCGCTCACCAGCACCATGATCGTCACGATGTCGAAAAACGCCCAGACGAGCTTGGGCGCCAGGCCGGGAAACGTCGTCGGAAAATGCAACGGCTCGGCGATCAGCAGCGCCTTCGTGACACCCGTCGGCTCGAATACGTCAGACACGCCACCGGTATGGGCGTCGATGAGCACCGCGTAGAAGAGCTCCTGTGTCATCATTTGTCCGTCCTTCATCAGAACCACGTAGTGGTTGGATGAACTGATCTCGGCGTTCGGGAACAACAACGACATCACTCGCGCTGCTGGCACCTTGCCGCGGGCAGCAGCAATCGCAGCTTCGATTGACCCAGGCCGATCGACCTCTTCCATTCGCCCTGCCTGTGTCATGACGACCCGCCGCCGAATCTCGTCGGACATGGCTGTCCTTACCGAAGTGGAAACGGGGCCATGCAGGGTGTTGATTGCTCCGGTCGTGGCAACGAGGAGCAGCCACGCCATCGTAATGATGCCCGTCAGATTGTGCAGGTCGAGCCACAATAGTTTTCGGCTCTTGTTCGTGCGAACCGTGCCAAATCCAAATCGGCGGACGAATGGCGGATAGAGTATCAAGCCCGAGACGACAGAGGCGATGACGACGAGTGCCATGCCGGCAAGGAACAAGCCGCCGGGCAGCCCCAGATACAAATCCGCGTGCAGCGTGTGCAGGAATTGCATCACGGGACTACGCCGTTGCGGCATCGTTGTGAGCTGACCGGTGCGAAGGTCGATCACCTCGCGGTGTATCCGGGTGGGTCCGGCATCCGGGGTTGGCGCCGAGCGCGTCTCCACGATCGGCCACCGCTTTGCAAATTCGAGTGAGATCATCGTATCGCCGGGGTGTCGCGCCAGCGCTGCCGCGACGATGGAATCAAGCGTTGGCGCGCCCTTGCTTTCCGGGACTTCGGCCAACATTCCCGATGAACCAAACGCCTCGTCGATCTCTTTTTGAAATATCAGCAGCAAGCCCGTCAGCGAGAGGATCAGCAGGAACAGCGTCGAGATGATGCTCGTCCAGCGGTGGATGCTGGCCCGCGTCCCCAGCGATCGCATGTTGGGTCGCTTCCGCGCGGCGATGTGCGACGCATTTACCAGTAGCGATGTCATGTCGGGTCTTGAGTCCCCAGCAATTGCGCGTCTGTGACAATTGACCGCGGTGGTTTCGCGCGGTCTGCCTCATGACTCGTCGCGATCACATCCGGCGCGTTGCGGTCTTACGAAGTTTTTCGAATCGTGCGTTCGGGCGGCAGCAAAAGGCTTTCGCGCTTACCAACAATCGATGCGATGTGAAATCGAAACGTAGAACGGCGCGCCAGGATCACCTGCAAGCTTAGATGCCTTCTAGTTGGCATGGATTTTCCCGAATGCTTATTCGCTCTCGTCCCAAGCGATTCGTGTCTGGGACGGGGCATCAAGAAGAAAAGACTCCGGGGACTGCATGCTTAACGACGTGACCTTCTCGCGCGCATTCGGGCTTGCGTGCGTGTCAGTGTTTTTGACCACGACCTCATCCGTCGCACAGCAGTCGGGCCGCCAACAATCGGCGACGTCCGGACAGTCACTCCCTCCCGTGACCGTCGTCGCGCCTGAGCAGCGAGCCTCTCTCGCACGGCGACAGCGGTCATCCAATACATCGCGCGCTGCGACGACGCGGCGGGCAGAGCGACGTGAGAACGCGCCGGTGACGAGCGCGCCGGCCACGCTTGGAGCAAGGCAGGCAGCGTTGCCGGTGCCGCATGTTGGAGGGCAAATCGCAAGGGGCGGACAGGTCGGCCTGCTCGGCAACAGGGATTATATGGAAACGCCATATAGCCTCACGAGCTACACGGAAAAGACCATCCGCGATCAGCAGGCGACCAGTGTCGCCGAGGTCCTGACCAATTCCGATTCGTCAGTACGGGCGGCGATCGGTAGCAGCAATCGCTATGACGCGCTGACCATTCGCGGCTTCCGGGTCGAGAACAGCGAGATCGCGCTGAATGGGCTGTACGGCCTCGTGCCGGCTTACCGGATCAACCCTGCGCCGATCGAGCGCATCGAGCTGCTCAAGGGACCCGGGGCGTTCCTCAATGGCATGGCTCCGTCCGGCAGCATCGGCGGCAGCGTCAATGTCGTGACCAAACGGGCAAACGAGGACCTGACGCGTCTGACGGCCGGCTACATCTCGAATGCGCGGTTTGGCACGGAGATCGACGTGGCGCGCCGTTACGGCGAGCAGCGCGAATGGGGCGTTCGTTTCAACGGCGGGATCGATGGCGGCAATACGACGATCGACCGTCAGTCGGTACGCGACGGAGTCGGTTCGCTTGGCGTTGACTATCGGGGCGAGCGCTTCAGGTGGTCCGCCGATGTCATCTATCAGGACGACTGGATGAAAGCGGCAGCTCGCGGCTACACGCCCGTCATTGGCATCGCGGTGCCGAATGCTCCGGACCCCCGCATCAACCTCGCCCAGCCGTTCGACTATGCCCGCGCGAAGAGCCTCACCGGGCTTACGCGCGCCGAATATGATGTGTCGAATAATGTCACCGTGTTCGGCGCAATCGGCGCCAACCAATTCACCTTCGACAAGCAGGAAGCCCCCGGCGCCACCATTCTAAACACGGCAGGCGATGCCCTCTCGACCTCTCGCTTCCAGACCGGCAAAAACGACGGCGTATCGGGCGAAGCCGGCGTGCGGGCGCGTTTCGACACAGGTCCGGTCGGTCATGAGGTGGTTGTCAGCGGCAGCGCCATGAACCGCACTGACTGGCTCGGTCAGACCAATTACGGAAACTATCTTACCAACATCTACACGCCGACCCTGCTGGCGAGTCCGGGCACCCCGGTGTCTTCATTCCCTGAGGGGAAGTCGGATTTCCTCGGTCTGAGAAGTGTCGGCGTTGCCGATACGCTCTCGATGATGAACGGGATGCTTCAGGTGATCGTCGGAGCGCGACAGCAGCAGGTTATCGCGAACAGCTATGCCCCCGTGAGCGGCCTGGAAATGACCCACTACGATCAGAGCGCCACGTCGCCTTCCGTGGCGCTGGTGGTTCGGCCGATCAAGGAGCTGTCCTTCTACGCCAACTACATCGAAGGCCTCACGCCTGGACCAACGCCGCCGTCCGGCGCCGCCAACACCAATGCGGTGTTCGCGCCCTTCAAGACAAAGCAGTATGAAGTCGGAACCAAGCTCGATCTCGGAGGCTTCGGCGCGAGCCTCGCGGCATTCCAGATCAGCCTGCCGAGCGGCGCGACCGATCCGGTTACCAGGATCTTCAGTCTCGATGGTGAGCAAAGGAACCGGGGCATCGAGTTCAATACGTTCGGTGAAGTCGGGCCCGGGATCCGCGTCCTGGGAGGGGTGACTTACCTCGACGCGCGGCTGACAAAGACTGAAGGGCACCTCCATGATGGCAACCGTGCCATCGGCGCTCCGGAATGGCAGAGCAATCTCGGTGTCGAGTGGGACACTCCGTTCCTGCCCGGGCTGACTGCGACGGCGCGTACCATCTACACCAGCCAGGCCTATGTCAGTGCTGACAACATCCAAAGTGTTCCGGCCTGGATGACGTTCGACATTGGTGCACGTTAGGCAACCCAACTGGCGGGACGACCCACCACGTTCCGTGCTTCTCTCACGAACCTCTTCGACAAACGCTATTGGATCGGCAATCCGACCGGTTATGTGATCAGCGGCATGCCGCGTACGTTGTGGTTGTCAATGACGGTTGACTTCTGACGCTGCCAGAGAGGCGCATCGTCCTGCGCCAAGCGCGTCACCGAACCATGGTAACCGCCTCCGTGCGCCAAAACGGCATGCGCAGGTGGCGGAATTGGCAGACGCGCTGGCTTCAGGTGCCAGTGGCTTAACGGCCGTGAAGGTTCGAGTCCTTTCGGGGGCGCCAGCTTTTTCTGGATACCCAGCATTTCCAGCTAGATAAATCGCATCCTTGTGTTGCGTGACCTCAAATGCGCAACGAAGGGGCGCGGCCCCGCCGACCCGACGCGGATTTCCGCGATCGCTCACGATGTCGACGTATCATTCGTATCGATCGCGAGTTCGTCACTCGCGACGCGTGTGACGTCACCCGTCCGGCAATCATCTGCTCGATGTTTCGGCGTTTCCAATTCGCACGACAATCTGCGGAGCCGAACGGCTGATAACAATGATGTTGACGGCGATTGACCGCTTGTTGCGGTAACACCAGCAGCAAAGCTGCGTGGCACGGCCGCTCCTGCAGATTATGCAACGCAGGTCTGTGATTGATGTCCGGCGCAAAACTCGGATAGCCTTCGGGAAGGCCTGACCCCGACAGGGAGTGTGCTTCGTTGAAGAATGATCAAGCGCCAAAGCTTCTTCGACGCGACTTGCTTCGGCTGACGATTGTCGGTGCCGGTGCGTTGGGTGCCGGCCAATTGTTGCCGGCGGCGGCTTCCGCAAAGCCCGTTGATCTCGATCAGAAGCGGAAGGCTCGCTATCGACCTGACTCCCAGGAAGTCAGGAATTTCTATCGCGTCAACAGCTATCCCGCTCGATAGGAGACTTCCGTGCTGATCAGGAAGTCCGATCGTCGTCCGGAGCGTGCCAGGCTTTTCGATGCGGCGGCCGACGAAGCATCCGCGAAACTGGACCGGCGAACGTTCCTGAAGCGCTCTGGAGTGACGGCCGGCGCATTGGCCGCGGTGGGCGAACTCGCGCTGCACAGCGTGCGCAAGGCCGAAGCCGGTCCGCCGCCACCTGTCGGCGCAACGGTCACGACCCGCAAGAACGTCTGCACGCACTGCTCGGTCGGTTGCTCGGTGATCGCCAAGGTCGCCAACGGCGTATGGATCGGGCAGGAGCCCGACTACGACAGTCCGATCAATCGCGGCTCGCATTGCTGCAAGGGTGCGGCAGTTCGCGACGACGTGTTGAACGAACGACGCCTGCGTTACCCCGTCAAGCTCGTCAACGGACAGTGGACGCGCATCTCCTGGGAGACGGCGATCGACGAGATCGGCGACAAGCTGCTGGATATCCGCCAGAAGGCGGGGCCCGACTCGGTCTATTGGCTCGGCTCCGCCAAGTTCACCAACGAGGCCGCTTATCTCAATCGCAAGCTTGCGGCGTTCTGGGGCACCAATAATTCCGATCACCAGGCGCGGATCTGCCACTCCACGACGGTCACCGGTGTAGCCAATACCTGGGGCTACGGCGCGATGACCAACAGCTACAACGACATCCGCAACGCCAAGACCATCCTGCTGATGGGTGGCAATCCAGCCGAGGCCCATCCGGTTTCGCTGCAGCACATTCTTGAAGGCAAGGAGCTCAACCGCGCCAACATGATCGTGGTCGATCCCCGGATGACGCGGACCGCTGCGCACGCGACCGAATATGTCCGGGTTCGCCCCGGCACGCATATCGCCACGATCTACGGCATGCTGTGGCACATTTTCGAGAATGGCTGGGAGGACAAGGAATTCCTCGCTCAGCGCGTCTATGGCCTGGATGAGGTCCGGAAGCAGGTTGCGAAGTGGCCGCCCAAGGAGGTCGAGCGCGTGACCGGCCTGCCGGAGGCGCAGGTCAAGCACGTCGCCGAACTGTTCGCCAAACAGAAGCCGTCCACCCTGATCTGGGCGATGGGGCAGACCCAGTTCACCACCGGCACCGCCAATGTCCGCGCCAGCTGCCTGTTGCTGCTCGCCACCGGCAACATGGGGCTGCCCGGCGCAGGCGCCAACATTTTCCGCGGCCACACCAACGTGCAGGGTGCAACCGATCTCGGTCTCGATGTCACGTCGCTGCCGCTGTACTACGGTCTTGCCGAGGAGGCCTGGCGGCATTGGTGCCGGGTATGGGAGGTCGACTACGACTGGATGAAGTCGCGCTTCCCCGACAAGAAGCTGATGGAAACGCCTGGCATTCCCAGCACGCGCTGGTTCGACGCAACCCTGCTCCCGAAGAATCAGATCAGCCAGCCCAATCCGGTGCAGGCCATGTTCATCATGGGCCATGGCGTCAACACCATCACGCGGATGCCGGAAGCGGTGAAGGGCATCGAGAAGCTGGAGTTGCTGGTGGTCTGCGATCCCTATCCGACCGCATGGTCGGTGCTGTCGGAGCGCAAGAACGGCACTTACCTCCTGCCGGCCTGCACGAGCTTCGAGATGGAAGGTTCGCGCACCAACTCCAACCGCTCCCTGCAATGGGGCGAAAAGATCGTCGATCCGGTCTTCGAATCGAAGAACGACTACGACACCATGTACCTGTTCGCCCGCAAGTTCGGATTTGCCGACCTGATGTTCAAGAACATCAAGGTCGAGAACGGCGCGGTCTCGGCGGAGGACATCCTGCGCGAGATCAACCGCGGCGGCTGGTCGACGGGCTATTGCGGCCAGTCGCCGGAGCGGCTCAAGGCCCACATGAGAAACCAGCACAAGTTCGACCTGGTGACGCTGCGGGCGCCGAAGGATGATCCGGAGGTTGGTGGAGATTATTACGGCCTGCCATGGCCGTGCTGGGGCACGCCCGAGTACAGGCATCCGGGCACGCCGATCCTCTACAATACCAACCTTCCGGTGAAGGAGGGCGGCGGCACCTTCCGCGCGCGGTTCGGAGTCGAGCGCGTCGTGAAGCGCAAGGTGATGGAGAACGGGCAGGAGGTGGAGCGGGAAGATCACGATAATCTTCTTGCCGAAGGCTCGTACTCCGTTGGTTCGGAGATCAAGGACGGTTATCCCGAGTTCACCCTTGGCGTGCTGAAGAAACTCGGCTGGGACAAGGACCTCACGACGCAAGAACGCGAGGTGATCGAGCGCATCAATCCGGCCGATCCCGACAAGGTGTCATGGTCGACCGATCTGTCCGGCGGCATCCAGCGGGTCGCGATCGAACACGGGTGTTCGCCTTACGGAAACGCCAAGGCACGCATGATTGCGTGGAATCTTCCCGATCCGGTTCCGGTGCATCGCGAGCCGATCTACACGCCGCGTCCCGACCTCGTCGCCGACTATCCGACCTTGCCGGACGCGAAGCAATTCCGCGTGCCCAATATCGGCTTCTCCGTGCAGAAGGCCGCCGTCGATCGCGCAATCTCGAAGCAGTTCCCGCTGATCCTGAGCTCGGGCCGTCTGGTTGAATACGAAGGCGGTGGCGAGGAAACGCGGTCCAACAGATGGCTCGCCGAACTGAAGCAGCACATGTACGTCGAGATCAACCCGGCGGACGCAGCCGAGCGCGGCATCGTCGATGGCGGCTGGGTTTGGGTGACCGGTGCAGAGAACAGCTCGCGGGCCCGGATGAAGGCGCAGGTGACTGAACGCGTCGGCAAGGGCGTTGCCTGGATGCCGTTCCATTTCGCCGGCTGGTACGAGGGAGCCGACCTTCGGGCGAAATATCCAACGGGGGCCGATCCCATCGTGCTCGGCGAGAGCAACAACACGCTGACGACCTATGGCTATGATCCTGCCACCGGCATGCAGGAGCCGAAAGCCACGCTGTGTCAGATCAGGGCCGCATGAGAGGTTAGACCAATGGCACGCATGAAATTCCTGTGCGATGCGGACCGTTGCATCGACTGCAATGCCTGTGTGACCGCCTGCAAGAACGAGAACGAAGTGCCTTGGGGCATCAACCGACGGCGCGTCGTCACCATCAATGACGGCAAGCCGGGCGAACGGTCGGTGTCGATGGCCTGCATGCACTGTACCGATGCGCCTTGCGCGTCGGTGTGTCCGGTCAAGTGCATCTATCCGACCGAAGACGGCATCGTCCTGCACGACAAGGATCTGTGCATCGGCTGCGGCTATTGCTTCTACGCCTGTCCGTTCGGAGCGCCGCAATATCCCCAGGTCGGGAATTTCGGCTCGCGAGGCAAGATGGACAAGTGCACCTATTGCGCGGGCGGCGGCGGACCGGAGGCGCCGGGCAGCGCCGAAGAATATGCGAAATACGGCTCGAACCGCTTCGGCGAAGGCAAGCTGCCGATGTGCGCCGAGATGTGCTCGACCAAGTCGCTACTCGCAGGCGATGGCGATATCATCGCCCAGATCTACGAGGAGCGCGTCGAGAAGCGCGGCTACGGCTCCGGAGCCTGGGGCTGGACAACCGCCTATCACGAGGACGTCAAGTCATAAGGGACCTGCGCTTACCGCGACGATCAGGGACGAAGATTGGGTATCCGTCATGACGGCTTTCGCACGCATTCGCTTCGCAGCGCTGTTGTTGATGCTGTTCGGCCTCACGACAGCCCCGGTGCTCGCCCAGAAGCTCGGTCCCGACGGGGCGCCCAATCCGACCGCCAGTGTGGCCAATCAGAAGACGCTTCTCGAGCAAGCGCCGCGCATCCAGGGCCGGATCGACATTCCAGATGTCAAAGCCAGCGTGTTGATGCAGCCGGCGGGACGGACCTGGGATTATTTCCACGAGGTCCTGCTGCACTGGGGTGGGGCGGTGGTGATCGTCGGCATGCTTGCCGTACTCGCGCTCGCCTATCTGATCATGGGCCGGCTTCGCATCGAGGCGGGGCGCTCCGGCCGGAAGATTGTCCGCTTCAAGGCTTTCGAGCGGTTCGCGCATTGGCTGACAGCAGTCTCTTTCGTGCTGCTCGGATTGACCGGCCTGAACGTCACCTTCGGCAAGATCCTGCTGCGGCCGCTCGTCGGCCCGGATCTATTCTCCGACATCTCCCAGGTCGCCAAGTACGTGCACAATTTCACGAGCTTCGCCTTCGTGGCGGGCCTCGTTCTGATCACGGTGCTCTTCTTCAGGGACAATCTGTTCAAGCGAGTCGATATTGACTGGGTCAAGCAGGGTGGCGGCTTCATCAAGTCGAAACATGCGCCTGCAGGACGCTTCAATCTCGGTGAGAAATTGGTCTATTGGCTGTCGGTCGCGGCCGGCCTCCTGGTCTCCGCATCGGGATTCGTGCTGCTGTTTCCCTTCTACGGCACTAACATTGCCGACATGCAGATCGCCCAGGTCGCCCACGCCGTCATCGCGATCCTTTTCATCGCGCTGATCCTGGGACACATCTATATCGGCACGCTCGGCATGGAAGGCGCGTTCGAAGCCATGGGTACGGGCGAGGTCGATATCAATTGGGCGAGAGAGCATCACGACCGCTGGCTCGCCGAAAAGCTCGAAGCGGAAGGCCGGCAAGCCTCGGCGACACCGGCTGAATAGCGCGATGGCGCCCGGACTAACCTGAACCGGGCAATTCAGTTGGAGCGGCCGTCCGGGTCTCGCTTCGCGTCCCGGTCACGCAGGTAATCGTCGGTGGTGCGGACGGTCGGGCTCTGCGCGCCATAAGATTCAAAACCTTGCTCGGCCACGAAGCCGACGCGGCAGTCGCCGCACATCTTGATTGCGTCGAGCCGCTGCGCCGAGCCCGAATACATCCAGTGCTGGCCTTCGAGCTTCGCGACCACACGCTCGATGCTGCTCTTGACGCCGAATGGCTTGCCGCAGCGGATACAGCAAAACGGCTCCTCTTCCTTGAGAACCCGGGTCGGCGCCCGACTGGCGCGGAAGTCAATTTGCGGGACCAGCGTGATGACTTTTTCCGGGCAGGTCGTCCGGCACAGACCGCACTGAACGCAGGAGTCTTCGACAAAACGCAATGCCGGGCGCTCGGGGTCGTCGCGCAGGGCGCTCGTCGGACAGACCGACACGCAGGACAGGCAAAGCGTGCAGCCGGCCGCATCGATCTCGACGGCCCCGAACGGCGCGCCTTCGGGCAACGGAATGACATCGACGGGTGCAGGCGCCGCGCGGTGCAGTTCGGCCAGCGCAAAGCGCAGCACGTCGCGCTTGCCGCCCACGGCGCGGAAGCTCGCAGGGCGCGGAGTGGGCGCGTCGGCCGGCGCGGTGCGGAGCGCTTCGATCAGCCGGTCTGGATCGTCGGTCGCGATGATGGAAAGCCGGGCCGGGCCGAAGCCGAGCCCGGCAAGGATCGGATCGGCGAGCGCGATCGTCCGCGTCAATCCGGAGACGTCGTGGCGCGGCTTGGCTCGCAGCAGGAAACGCACCGCCGACACGCCATAGGCAAAAGCCGCGATGATGCTCTCCAACCCGATTTGCGTGACCTCGTTGACCGCGAACGGCAGCACGTTCGCGGGCAAGCCGTCGCCGAACCGCGACAGCGCGTCGATCAGCGGCGCGCCGTTGCTTTCGTCATGGACGAGGACAACGGCCCGCTCGCCGCCCGCCTGACGGTATGCGAGCAGCATGGCACGCAGCTTTCTGACCAGCGCGTCTTCCGCCGGCAGCGCATAGGACGCGGCGCCGGTGGGACAGGCCGTCGCGCATTGGCCGCAGCCCGCGCAGATGTTGGCGTCGATCGCCACATGGTTGCCGGCAGGTGTGATCGCGCCGGCCGGACAGGAATCGAGACAGCGGGTGCAGCCGGTCCGCTTCGAGCGCGAATGTGCGCAAAGCCCGGCGTCGAAGGTGATGTAGCGCGGCTTCTCGAAGGTCCCGACGAGGTCGCGCGCTTTCAGCACGGCCTGGAGGATTGCTGCGGGACTGCCGGGATCCGCGCGCAGATAGCCGTCGCGCAAGTCGGCAGGAACCAGCGCCGGCCCGCCGGTCAAGTCGAGGACGATGTCGCAGGTCGAACGGGCGTTGTTGCGCGACGCGCCAAACGTCAGGGCTCGACGCGAGGACGGTGCGGCTTCGGCGAAATCGTCGACCACCACATCGAACGCGCCCAGATGTCCTTTGACGCTCGTTATCCGGCCCTTGGCAATCGGATGGTCGGCGTTACGCGGCGGTGCGATCGCGGCTGGCGGCGCAATCAGCACGGTGACGTCGAGATGCTCCTTCAGCAAGTCGCCAGCCTCGATCGCGGCCTCGTCGCGGCCGTAGATCAGGATGACCCCGCTGCTTTCCAGCTGGACCATCGGCGCGGGTGCGGCGACTTCGGCCGCGGCGGCCAGCAGCGCGGCCATCTTCGGTCCCGCGCGGTCGGCATCGCCGGACCATCCGGCGGTCTCGCGGATGTTGGCAAACTGTATCGAATTCGCACGATTATTTTCGGAAGCAACCTGCGAAAACAACGCCGCCTGCTGCGTGCAGGCCACCGTGAGCGGACCATCTTCGGCGGCGACAGCCTTGAATCGGCCGAGTTCGGCGCCGCAGAGCTGCGTCGCAGCCGTCACTTCACCGCGGCAGCCGCGGCGAATTGCGTCTGCATCGAGCGGCATCGTCCCTTCGCACGAGCAGATCAGGAGGCGCCTGCCGGTGTCAGATATGACGGTCACAATATCTCGCGGCTCCCAAAATAGAGCGGCCACCTACTGGCCCGTTCACCCCCGAAGTATATACTCCGCGTATCGGAAAAGACGACGCCCGTATCATGAGCGCACGATTATCGCTCTCGCCGGGCGCGAGCGCAGCTTCGCTGGATTGGCTTCGGAAGCAGGAACCACGTCTCGATCGCGAGAGGGTACATTGATATCGACGAGTCTTGCACGCATTGCTGTCGGTGTCGCAATCGAACGGCGCAAGGCCAAGAGTGCGTGGGCCGATTTTCTGTGGCGGCCCGTCTCGGTATTCGCGGGAGAGCCGACTGCGAGGCCGTGGACTCCGATTGGAGGCGAAGGCGACGTCACGTTGTTCTATGCAGGTGATGCCGTGATCGAACTACACCGGACCGAAACCACCAACTATCGCGAAAATCTCACGTCAGGCTCGCCGACGCTGTGGGTCAATTTGCGCCCGACCGGTTCCGAGCCGCCCTACGAGCTGCTCGCGGTCACGGCCGATCCGGCGGAGGGCGAGGCGTTTACCGATGCAGGCAGCAATCTGGTCGAAGCCGTGCCGATGCCACCAGGCATCTCCGAGATCGTCGGCCGGTTCGTCGCCGAGCATCATGTCGAACGACCTTTCGTCAAACGGCAGCGCAATCGTTAGCAGCGGCATGAGAGAGATCGATGTCAGAGACTAACGTCTTCGTTCGCTGGGCGCGGCTCAAGCAAGCTTCGAAAAGCCAAAACGCTGAACTTGCTCCGGTCGACAAAGAGCAGGCTGCTGAGCCGTCCGCAGCGAATGACGGGAACGACCAGCCTTTCGATCTCGCCAGTTTGCCGTCGATCGAATCGATCACCGCTCACACCGACATTGCGGCGTTCCTGCAGACGGGCGTTCCGGCCGAACTGACGCGCCTGGCATTGCGCCGTGCCTGGGCGGCCGACCCTGCGATCCGCGACTTCATCGGGATCGCGGAGAACCAGTGGGATTTCAACGATCCCAACGCAATTCCCGGATTTGGCCCGCTCGATCCGGCGGACAACGTCGCCGATCTCGTCGCGCGGATGTCGAAGGGGCTGGAGCAGGTGGGTGACGCGCTTGTGGACGCGCCGCCGCCAACCGAGCTTATTCCGCAAGGGCGGCCCGATGCCGAACAGCCCATTCTCGAACCGACGATATTGGCAGCTCAATCGCTGGCCGATGATGCCACGGCGCGACCGGACCAGGACCGGAATGAGAGCATGCAGTCCGTCAGTCCTGCTGCCGGAGAGCCGCCCTCCCAGCGAGCACGACGTCATGGCAGCGCATTGCCCCGCTAGCAACCGGCAGGATGATATGTCTTGCGCGATCGAACAATGATGGATCCAACTTCAACAATCGCTTCAGTGCGTATCGTCGATGAATTCGACCTCGCCCGGGCGCAGGAATATGCGCTGTTGGCGACGTTGCTGACGCGCAGCCCCGACACGCAGCTGCTGCACCGGATCTCTGCATTGCGCGGCGATGCAAGTGCGATGGGCGCGGCACACATGGCGCTGGCGGATGCGGCGCGCCGGACAGATGAGCAGGCCGCATCGCGCGAGTTCTTCGCCCTCTTTGCAGGGTTGGGCAAGGGGACACTCCTGCCTTATGCGTCACACTACCTGTCCGATACCCTGTATGGCCGTCCACTCGCGCGGTTGAGGCAAACTCTCGAGGGGCTCGGCCTCGAAAAGGCCCCGGAGCGCACGGAGCCCGAAGATCACGCGGGATTTCTCTGTGAGATCATGGCAGGCCTTGCCGGCGGGAGCATTTTGGCGCCAGCGGGCGCCGAGCGCCTCTTCTTTGATCAGCATGTCTCACGCTGGATGAGGCGCTTTTTCGCCGATCTCGAGCGGGCGCGTTCGGCAAACTTCTATGCCGCCGTTGGCGCGCTCGGACGGACGTTTATCGATATCGAGGCGGAGGCCTTCGCACTTCCAGGTTGAACACAGCGTTTTGTACGGGCGCTGCACAAATCCGTTTGGGAGCGTGCTAGATTATAGATGTAGGGATCAACAGGATGCGCGTTTTCATTATTGCCTGTCTGTTTGCCGCTGTTGTCGCACTCGGTGCCGCCGGCATCCTTGATCATTTCGTCCAGGAGTCCGCGACGACGGCGTTTGCTGAGTCGAGCGCCCGCGTTTAGCGGTCATTATTGTTTGTTAGGCTTTCTGTTCTCCACATAGACGTGGGAGACGCCATATGCGCCGGTCGCTGATCGCTTGTTTCGTCGTTGCAGCTCTGATAGCCGCTTCTGCCCTGATCTTCAGGACGCAACCTCGCTCGATAGAGCTATCCGCCGCGGCCATGCCGTCCTTGGTCGAGCTGCACGCCATGGCGGGCGTCCATCAGCTCGCGGATCAGGAGATCGACGATCAGTCGCTCATTTTCCCGGCCACGGTAAAGCAATAACCTGGCTCCAGACGATCCTGCTCCCGGCCCGCCTAGATCGGCATCTCGAAAGAGAAGGTCGTTTCGCGTGCGGTCGATATCGCACTCAATTTGCCGCCATGGGCCTGGGCGATTTGCGAAGCAATGTAGAGACCGAGTCCCAGGCCCTGCTGGCTGGGCCGGTCGCCTCGCGTGTATGGCTTGAAGAGGTTCGCCAGCGCCTTTTCGGAGATTGGCGGGCCTTCGTTGGAAACCGTCAGCCCGAACGTTCCGTCAAAGGTTCTGGCTACGACGTGGATCGGTCTATCCTGGTCACCGTGCGTAATTGCATTGCCGAGCAGGTTCGAGAAAAGTTGGCCCATCTTGCTCCGATCACAGCTGATGGGCTCTTCGATCTGGACCGATGAACTGATCGTCACGGTCGGCCACGCCGTCCTGAACTCCGCGATGATTTGCTCCAGCACCGGCGTCAACGGCAGCGTCGCGTCTCGCTTGATCGTGAGGCCTCCGCCAAGTCGGCCTCGCGCGAAGTCCATGACGTTTTCGACGATGCCGGCCATGCGATAGACGGCCTTTTGAACGCCAAGCGCGATTTCGGGCGCCCGCCCGGTGTCGAGGTTCTTCAGCAGCACGCGCATGCCCGCATCGACGGCTGCGAGGGGATTACGAAGATCGTGTCCCAATACGCCGATGAACTGCTCGCGCAGCTCGGCCGTTTTTCGCTCGTCGACGAGATCGGCCTGGCTCCGCTCCAGACGTTGATTGAGTTCGAGCTGCGCAGCGATCAGTTCCGCCAACAGCTGAAACGTGTCGAGGATTTCAGGCGTGCGAAGTTGTCGAGGCGTGGGGTCGATGGCGCACAGCGTCCCCCAAACGGTTCCGTCGATCAGGACGATGGGAGCCGAGATGTAGCTGCGAAATCCATACATGGCCGGTGTCGGATGATTGCAGAAGACGTCGTCCGTCTGCACATCGTTGATGACGACCGTGTTGCCGTGCTGCCGGATCTCGTTGCAGATGGTCGTCTCGACACGCAGTTCTCCGCCCGGCTCAAGGCCAAAGGCGATGCTGTCCCGAACGGCGCAGCAAATCCATTGATCTGAAGTTACGCGCGCTATGGCGACGAAGCCCATGCCCGTTATGCGTGCGGCCAAATCCAGAACTTTGGGAACTGCCCCAATCTGCTGGACGGCATCCACGTCCGCCTTGATGTCAATTACCATGGTGAACCCTAACGCCCTACTCTAACAAACGCGATCCTTTGCAAGACGTTCGGTGGAACAAAGAAGCCGTTCAAACCTTATGCTCGGTTATGCCGGAGCATAAGTGTCCAATCTCAGCCAGCATAGGGACGTGATCCTCATCGTGGAAGATGACTTCCTCATCCGCGTGAACGCGGCTGACATGGTGCGGGATATGGGCTTCGATGTCTTCGAGGCGGCCGACGCAGACGAGGCTGTCAATCTGCTGGAGACGGAACCGGCGATCACCGTCGTCTTCACAGACATTCAGATGCCCGGCTCGATGGATGGCCTTCGGCTGGCGGCGGTGATCAGAGATCGATGGCCGCCCGTGCGGCTCCTCATTACGTCCGGCCAAGTCAGCCCGGCAGCGGATGACATCCCGCTCGGGGCGAGGTTCATCCCCAAGCCGTATCTTCCTGCGCAGCTTCACGACCAGCTTGAAATGCTGGCCGGCGGGCGGGCATAGCGGGCTTTTCAAGCCGAGCCCTCAGACCACCCGTCTCCCGGTCCGCTCCGCCACCGCCTTCTGCACAAAGTACATCGCGACCAGCGAGACGATTGCCGACGCGACGACGACGTAGCCGATCCGGTCGAAATGGAGCAGCGAACCATCCGGTTGTTGCGCGATGATGACGGCGGCGAGGACCGAACCGAGCCCCCCGGAGAGCTGCTGAAGCGACGCGCTGACCGCGCTGAACGAGCCGCGCTGGCTGGGGTCGGGGATCGCCGACATCAGCGCCTGCGACGGGATCATGCGCGAGAAGATGCCGACGAACATCAGCACGTTGACGAGGATCGCGGTCGCGAGCGAGACGTGGCCGAGATGGGTGTAGATCAGCACCATGATGACAGACACCACGCTGCCGAAGACGAAGGTCGGGTACTTGCCGAACGCGTCGCTCGCCCTGCCGACCAGCGGTCCCGTGACGATGCTGAACAGGCCGGAGACGAGATAGATCGTCGGCAGATGCAGGATGTCGATGCCGAGATTATGCACGGTGAAGGCGCTGGAGAACGGCATCAGCATGTACCCGCCCGTCGCTAGCAACGTCGTGACGGCGAAGGCCAGCGTATAGCGCGGCTGTCCGATGGTCGCGATCAGATGGCGGAACGGGTTTCTGTCCTGCTTCAGTTTCAGATGCGCGTCGACCGGCTCCATCGCGAAGGCGATGACGGCGATCGCAACGATCGACAAGCCGACGATCGCAACGAAGCAGACATGCCAGTTCCAGTGGTTGGCGAGAAACAGCCCCGCGGGAATGCCGAGCACCTGGCTCGCGGCGAACGCCGTCTGGACGAAGCCCATCACGCGGCCGCGCAGGTGCAGCGCGAACAAATCGGTGATGATGGCCAGCACGACCGAGCCGATCACGCCGCCGAACAATCCGGTCACGATCCTGCCGAGCAGCAGCACGTGGTAGGTCTGCGCGGCGGCACAGAGCAGGGTCCCGAGCGTGAAGCCGACATAGAAGAACAGCAGCAGGCGCTTGCGGTCGAAGCGATCGGCGAAGCCCGCGGCCAGGATCCCCGACAGTCCCGCGCTGAACGCGTAGGCCGACACCGCGACGCCGAATTGTCCGGCCGTGATGTCGAGCGCCGGCATCAGGATGGCGCCGAGCGGCGACATGATGATGAAATCGAGAATGATCGTGAACTGCGTGAACGCAAGCAGCGCGATCAGGAGCGCCTGGTAGCGCGTAAAGCCGCGCTGGCGTTCCTGTTGGTCGTCGATAGGCGCAGCGAGCGTCTGTTCGGTCATGACACCTGATTTCATTGTGGGCGGGGCGGGCGAGCGCGCGAAAACTGGCAGATGGGGTCGGCCGGGAGGATTTTCACGGGGCGCGCGGCAAAAGCCCTGCCGGAACATGAAGCTGGCGCCGGGTTGTGGGATCCATGCAACAGCAGGGTGCATGGTTTGGGCCTGGCATCTCCCGGGGGCCGCCGGCCCTCCCCTCGGTTAAGTCGCCCTTAGCGAATGCCCCCTAGGCTCTCGGCCGTCCATTTCCCTGCTCCCCGGCCTCAGGGCCGGTCATGTTGCGGCCAATAGAGCGTTTTCGGATGGAGCAGCCTGCCTGGCACTACGATTCGGGCGTCCCCACACCGTCGGCGGTCCCCGCCGCGGCGCGGACGCTTGTCATCGATCTCGAAGGCGCCCTGCTCCGTTCCGAACTGCTGCTGGAAGCGCTGTTCTCCAGCCCCGGCCGCCTGCTGGCCCGCTTCGGCGCGGGCGGACGCCCGGGCATGGCGGCGCTCACGGATATCCTGGCGCAGGCCGAGCTCGACTACGCCCATCTGCCCTATGATGCCGACGTGCTGAACCAGGCGCTGGCGGCGCGGGCGCGGGGCGAGACAATCTATCTGGTTGCCAGCCGGTTTGCGCACCATGCGGCGGGCATTGCCGCGCATCTCGGGTTCGATGGCGTCGTTGCGCCGGCCGATCTCGCGGCGGCTGACCGGCTGCCGTTCGACCGCGCCTCCATGGAGCGCATCGAGACGCGCAGCAGCAGCCGTGCCAGCCTCAAAACCTGGGCGCAGGCGCTGCGCGTCTATCAATACGCCAAGAACACGCTGGTGTTCGTGCCGGCGATCACGGCGCATCAGATGAATCTTGCGACGCTCGGCTACGCGTTGCTGGCGTTCCTGGCGTTCTCGGCCTGCGCGTCGGGTGCCTACCTGATGAACGATCTGCTCGACCTCGCCGCCGACCGGCAGCATCCGACCAAGCGCCATCGCGCGCTGGCGGCAGGTCGACTGCCGATGTCCTCGGCGCTGCTTGCGATTCCCGCGCTCTGGCTGCTCGCGGTTGCGGCCAGCCTCTGCATCTCGCCTTTGTTCCTCGGCGTGCTCGGCGGCTATCTCGCCACCACGATCGCCTATTCGCTCGCGCTCAAGCGCAAGATGCTGGTCGACGTCGTGACACTCGCCGGCCTCTACACGTTGCGCATCATCGCCGGCGCGGTCGGCGTCGGCGTGGTGCTGTCGGAATGGCTCTTGATCTTCTCGCTGTTCGTGTTCACCTCGCTCGCCCTGATCAAGCGCTTCAGCGAGCTCAGCATGCGCGAGAGCGCCGGCCTCGCGGATCCCTCCAACCGCGATTACAGGATCACCGACCTGCACATCATCGGCGCGATGGCGGCGGCGAGCGCCATGAACGCGGTGACCGTGTTCTCGCTCTACGTCTCCTCCTCCGCCGTGACGCCGCTCTACAGCCGTCCCTGGATGCTGTGGCTGCTCAATCCGCTGCTGCTCTACTGGTTCGGCCGCGCCCTGATGATGGCGCATCGCCGCGAGATGCCCGACGACCCGATTCTCTACACTTTTCGCGATGGTGCCAGCCGCACGACGGTGGCGGCGATGATCTGCATCATGCTGGCGGCGATCTGACCGCGCCCCGGCGGGAACAGCTGCCGCTTGCGCCGCCCGCCGCCAGTGGCTACATCGCGGGCAATCCGATTAGCTTATGATGCCGACCGACCAATTCGATTGAGGTTTTGAAACGCCATGACCGTACGCCTGCATCGCGGCGACCTGCCCGACCTGTCCCGCTACACCGGAGCGGTGGCGATCGACACCGAGACCATGGGGCTGAACCCGCACCGCGACCGGCTCTGCGTGGTGCAGCTCTCGCCCGGCGACGGCAGCGCCGACGTGGTGCAGATCCCCAAGGGTCACACCGACGCGCCGAACCTGAAGGCCCTGCTGGCCAATCCCGGGATCACGAAGATCTTCCACTTCGCGCGGTTCGACGTCGCGGTGCTGTACCAGACGTTTGGCGTCATGACCGGCCCGATTTATTGCACCAAGATTGCCTCGCGCCTGACCCGCACCTACACCGACCGGCATGGCCTCAAGGACCTCGTGCGCGAGGTGCTCAATGTCGACCTCTCCAAGCAGCAGCAATCCAGCGACTGGGGTTCCGACAGCTTGACCGAGCCGCAGCTCGCCTACGCCGCCTCCGACGTGCTGCACCTTCATGCCCTGCGCGAGCGGCTCGACGCCATGCTGGTGCGGGAGGGCCGCACCGCGCTGGCAAAAGCCTGTTTCGACTTCCTGCCGACCCGCGCTCTGCTCGATCTCCAGGGCTGGGCGGAAGAGGACATTTTCGCGCATTCCTGAGGCCTCGGGCCGCTGTTAGCTTAGGGCTGCCGCCCCGTTTCGGACACTTTCGTGCGGCCTGTCGCAGGCTGCATATTCAGGCGGCGCCGGATACAATGGCGTGCGCCCGTCAACCGGACGAGACGAGCGACACCTCGGGAGCTCAGGTGAATTCGGCCCAGAATCCAACCTACGACGCCGCGCTTGCGGCGAAGTTTGCCAGCGCGGCGCGCCACAGCCGCCTGGTGCGGATTCTGCGCATCGCGGTGCCGGTGACGGTGGCTGCGTCCATGGCCGCGATCGTCGCCGTCTCGACCTTCCTCAATCCCTTCCAGATCCCCGTGAAGCTCGACTCCGGAAATCTCGTGGTGACGGGCACCAAGATCACGATGGAAACGCCGCATATGTCCGGCTTCACCCCGGACCAGCGGCCCTACGAGCTCTGGGCCAAGACCGCGACGCAGGACATCACCGACCCCGATCATGTCGATCTCAATGATTTGCGCGCAAAGGTGCTGATGGAAGACAAATCCACTTTGCTGCTCGATGCGCGCACCGGCCGCTTCGACAACAAGCAGCAGCAGCTCGACCTGCACAAGGACATCTTCCTGCGCACCTCGTCCGGCTATGAGGCGCGGCTGAACTCGGCCTTCGTCGACATGGGCAAGGGAACGGTCTCCTCGGATGAGCATGTCGACGTCAAGCTGACCAACGGAACGCTGACCGCCGACCGGCTGCGGATCACGGAAGGCGGCGACGTCATCCGCTTCGAKGGCAATGTGGTGATGCATCTGGACAAGCTGGATGACCCCGCCGCTGCCCAGCCTGCGCCGGCCGAGCAGCCCGCGCCGCCGGTGAAGACACGCACGCCTCAGAACAAGTCTGCCAATTCAAAGTGATTTTCATGGTGAGATTCTTTTCGCGCAACGAAGACAAGCGGTGCGCCATTCTCGGTGTGGCCGCGCTCGCCGTCACGGTCGCGCTGGTCGCAACCGGTGCGGCCATCGCGCAGAGCACGATGCAAGGCGTGCCCAACGCAATGCAGGGCTTTTCGCAAAACCGCGACCAGCCGATCCAGATCGAAGCCGCCTCGCTCGAGATGCGCGACAAGAAGAAGGAGGCGACCTTCTCCGGCAATGTGAAGGTCATCCAGGGCGACACCACCATGACCTCGAAGACGCTCGTGGTGTTTTACGACTCCGGCGGCGGCGACAAGCCGGCCGCGCCGCAGCCCGCGGCGAWGGGGACCAAGGCTGCGCCGATGCAGTCGGCGCAGCCGGGGCCGGGCGGCAGTTCCTCGATCAAGCGGCTGGAAGCGCGCGGCAATGTCGTCGTCACCCAGAAGGACCAGGTGGTAACAGGCGAGACCGCCGTGTTCGACACCAAAACCAACCTCATCACCATGCTCGGCGGCGTCGTCCTCACGCAGTGCAGGAACGTGCTGCGCGGCGACCGTCTGGTGGTCGACATGACCACGGGCGTCTCGCGGGTGGAATCCGACAGCGGCAGGGTGCAGGCATTGCTGCCGCAGGGCGGCAGCAATGATTGCGGATCGGGGAGCCCGGGCAAGCCCGCTCCTGCGCCGCCGCTGCAATTGCCCGGCGCAGGCAAACAAAAGTAAATTCCTGAAGTAACTTCAAGCGCTTGGGCCAGATTCTCCCGATCCGAGGTTGAAGCTTGCCCGGCGAGGCTGTATCTAGCGCGAAGGGCTTTCCAAGCGGGGTTCGCCGCTTTTCGGGCGTGTTTCACTGGGCATGAGACATCCCTTCACTCATGCTGTGCTGGCGAATCGCAAGGCCGGTGCGGCAGATCGCGGGATCACGCGCGGATCATCGCGCAGGATTGTCGTGAAAGGCTAGAAGGCGGGATGGTCGATCTCTTCAGCATGTTCCGTCGGCGCCCCGCCAAGCGCGGCCGGCCAGGATTTGCGCGCCAGGACATCACCGCCCTCGGTGACAGCGTCGGCGGTCTCGTGCCCAGCCCGGTGCGGGATGCATCGCCGATCGCCCGCGACCAGATGCGCGCGCCCGACCATTTCCAGGCCGACTACCAAGCCGACTACCAGACCGAACCGCCGCGTGCCCAGGCGGTGCATCCCGTGAGGGCCGCCAGCAGGCCTAACGGCGCCGGCGGACCGCAGCTTCTGAAGCGGCCGGGTTTCCTGGCTGTGCATAGCGTGGAAAAGAGTTTCGGCAGCCGCCAGGTGGTGCGCGGCGTCAGCATCTATGTGCGCCGCGGCGAAGCGGTCGGCCTGCTCGGCCCGAACGGCGCCGGCAAGACCACCGTGTTCTACATGATCACCGGCCTGATCAAGCCCGATTGCGGCGCGATCGAGCTCGACGGCCACGACGTCACCAAGCTGCCGATGTATCAGCGCGCGCGGCTCGGCATCGGCTATCTGCCGCAGGAAGCCTCGATCTTTCGCGGCCTTACCGTCGAGCAGAACATCCGCGCCGTGCTCGAAGTGGTCGAGCCCTCGCGCAAGAAGCGCGAGCAGCAGCTCGACTCGCTGCTCGACGAATTCAACATCACGCGCTTGCGGAAATCGCCGTCGATCGCGCTGTCGGGCGGCGAGCGCCGCCGCGTCGAGATCGCGCGCGCGCTGGCGACGCGTCCGAACTACATGCTGCTCGACGAGCCTTTCGCGGGTATCGATCCGATCGCGGTCGGCGACATTCAGGACCTCGTCCGCCATCTCACCAACCGCGGCATCGGCGTGCTGATCACCGACCACAATGTGCGCGAGACGCTCGGCCTGACCGATCGCGCCTATATCGTCTATGCCGGTGAAATCTTGACCGAGGGTAGCCCGGATGAGATCGTCGCCGATCCCGACGTTCGCCGGCTTTACCTTGGCGAGGAATTCCGCCTCTAGCCCTTTTTTCCCGTTCGTCAAGCCGTGTACATCGTGCCAAGACTAGGATAAGCAAAAATCGGACCAACTTTTGGGATCGGTTCTTGCTTCATGGCGCTCACGCAGAGATTAGAGTTCCGGCAATCGCAGTCGCTGGTCATGACGCCGCAGCTGATGCAGGCGATCAAGCTGCTGCAATTGTCCAATCTCGATCTCACGACCTTCGTGGAAGAGGAACTCGAGCGGAACCCCCTGCTGGAGCGGGCCAACGACGAGCCGCCCGCCGGTGAAGCCCCGGCCGAGACCGGCCAGTTCAGCGATTCCGACGGTGGCCACAACGACGAGCCGGGCGGCGGTCCGGGCGAGGCGTTCGAGCCGGGCCAGGAAGAATGGATGAGCAAGGATCTCGGCACCCGCGCCGAGATCGAGCAGACCCTGGATACGGGCCTGGACAACGTCTTCTCCGAGGAACCGGCCGAGGCCGCCGCGCGCAACGCCCAGGATGCGGCGCCGACCACCTATACCGAATGGGGCGGCGGGGCCTCCGGCGACGAGGACTACAATCTCGAAGCCTTCGTCGCCGCGGAGATCACGCTCGGCGACCATCTTGCCGAGCAGCTCTCGGTCGCCTTCACCGGCCCGGCGCAGCGCATGATCGGCCAGTACCTGATCGACCTCGTCGACGAGGCCGGCTATCTGCCGCCGGATCTCGGCCAGGCCGCCGAGCGCCTTGGCGCATCGCAAGCCGACGTCGAGGACGTCCTTGCCGTGCTGCAAAAATTCGATCCGCCCGGCGTCTGCGCGCGCAATTTGAGCGAATGCCTGGCGATCCAGCTCCGCGAGCTCGACCGCTACGACCCGGCGATGCAGGCCCTCGTCGAGCACCTCGATCTGCTCGCGAAGCGCGACATCGCTTCGCTGCGCAAGCTCTGCGGCGTCGACGACGAGGACATCGCCGACATGATCGGCGAGATCCGCCGCCTCAATCCCAAGCCCGGCATGAAGTTCGGCTCGGCGCGGCTCCAGACCATGGTGCCCGACGTCTATGTCCGCCCGGGCCCGGATGGCGGCTGGCATGTCGAGCTCAACAGCGACACCTTGCCGCGCGTGCTGGTCAACCAGACCTACTATTCGCAACTCTCGAAGAAGGTCGGCAAGGACGGCGACAAGTCCTATTTCACCGACGCGCTCCAGAACGCGACCTGGCTGGTGCGCGCGCTCGATCAGCGCGCCCGCACCATCCTGAAAGTTGCGACGGAGATCGTGCGCCAGCAGGACGGCTTCTTCACCCATGGCGTGGCGCACCTGCGGCCGCTGAATCTGAAGGCCGTTGCCGACGCCATCCAGATGCATGAATCCACGGTGTCGCGCGTCACCGCCAACAAGTACATGGCGACAAATCGCGGCACATTCGAATTGAAATATTTCTTCACGGCTTCGATCGCCTCCGCCGACGGCGGCGAGGCGCATTCCGCCGAGGCCGTGCGCCACCACATCAAGCAGCTGATCGATTCGGAAGCGCCGTCGGCGATCCTGTCGGACGACACCATCGTGGAACGCTTACGCGCCTCGGGAATTGATATTGCCCGCCGCACGGTCGCGAAGTACCGCGAAGCCATGCGCATTCCCTCTTCGGTGCAACGCCGCCGTGACAAGCAGAGCGCTCTTGGTAACGTCCTCTCCACCGCAATGCCCGATCGCTCCCGCAACACCGAGCCGGCCTGATTGCGCTGGCGCGAAATCGCGCTACTCTCGATCCCCCATCGAGACCGATCCAAGCTGGGCACTTAAAACCAAGCGAGGCATCACATGACCCTCAGAATCTCGGGAAAGAGCGTCAGCGTCGGCGACGCCCTGCGCGGCCGCGTGACCGATCGGACCGACGAGGTCCTGCGTAAATATTTCGACGGGAACTATTCCGGCCACATCACCCTGAGCAAGGATGGCTTCGGCTTCCGCACCGACTGTGCCCTGCATCTTGATACGGGAATTACGCTGGAGGCCGATTCGAACGCGCCGGATGCCTATGCCAGCGCCGACCAGGCGCTCCTGATGATCGAGAAGCGGCTCAAGCGCTACAAGAGTCGGCTCAAGGACCGCTCGGCCCGCAAGGCCCATGTCGCCTCCGCAGCGCTGGCCGCCATGGACGCCACGAGCTATGTGCTGGAGGCGCCGGGCGAGGGTGAGGACGAGGACGAGGTCACCGGCTACAGTCCCGTCATCATCGCCGAGGCCACCACCTCGCTGAAGCAGCTGTCGGTGAGCGAGGCGGTGATGGAGCTGGACCTCAGCGGAGCGCCCTGCCTGGTATTCCAGCACGGCTCCAGCGGCCGGGTGAACATCATTTACCGCCGGGCCGACGGCAATGTCGGCTGGATCGACCCGCCGGGGCCCAAACCGGACGGTTAAGGGCTGGAACCGGCCCCCGTACCAACCGCAGCCCTTAACAATGAGCGGGGCAAAGCCGCACGCAGCAGTTGGCACCGGGATTGCGTTGGAGTAGAAGCGCCCCACATCAGGATCGGGGCTAAGTCCCCCTCCTGCTTCACCTTCTTGATGCCGGCCAGGCATGGTTTGACCAAGCTGGCCAATTCGGAACCTGACGGTTTAATTCACCTCGGAAACCTTCCATGCCGATTACCGATCTGGTCGCACCCGAGGCGATTCTCCCGGCATTGAAGGTCAACAGCAAGAAGCAGGCGCTTCAGGAGCTCGCGGCCAAGGCCGCCGAGCTGACCGGGCAGAACGAACGCTCCGTGTTCGAGGTGCTGCTGCAGCGTGAGAAGCTCGGCACCACCGCGGTCGGCTACGGCGTCGCCATTCCCCACGGCAAGCTGCCCAAGCTGGAAAAGATCTTTGGCCTGTTCGCGCGACTCGATCGCCCGATCGATTTCGAGGCGATGGACGGCCAGCCGGTCGATCTCGTCTTCCTGCTGCTCGCGCCGGAAGGCGCCGGCGCCGATCACCTCAAGGCGCTCGCCCGCATCGCCCGCCTCCTGCGCGACCAGGACATCGCCAAGAAGCTCCGCGCCTCGCGCGACGCCCAGGCGATCTATTCGGTGCTGGCGCTGCCGCCTGCGACCGCGGCGTAACGTCGCCTGTCCTCGTCGTCCGCCGAGAAGCGGAATCGATCCGCGCAATTGCCAATGTAGGCCGGCCATCTCCGTAGCATGCGCGCGGGATGTCGTGATCTCGTACTAGCCGGCAAGAGACCGCGAAAAATTTCCCCAGTTGAGACGTCCGGCACATCGCGCCTTGTCGGAGTCCGCTAAAGACGCCCACGAACGCAAGTGGCGCTAGGATCGACGCGCCGTCCTGCGCTTTCGCTGAGGTCGTTACCTATCGCCCGAAGGTCGGGCCCGTAGGATGAAAGTGGTTGGCGCGGTGCAGAGCAGGGCTGTTGTGGTGGGGCTAGTGATAGCAGGTACCGCAGTCCCGGCCGTCGCGCAGGATGCCGGATCGCTGCTCCGCGAGATGCAGCGGCAGCAGGAGATGCAGCGGCAGGAAAGGCTGCCGTCCCCTGGCGAGATTCGACCGCAGCAGGCGCCCGCCGCCATCCCCGACCGGGGCGAGCGCATCATCGTGAAGGGCGTTCGCTTCACCGGCAAGGTGGAGCTGCTGCCACAGGCCGAGCGCGAGCAACTCGTTGCCTCGGTGCGCGGCAAGCGGCTCGGCATCAAAGGGCTCTATGCGCTGGCCGATCAGGTGACGGCCGTGCTCCAGGGCCGCGGCCGGTTGCTGGCGCGCGCGCTGCTGCCGCCTCAGGATATCACCAACGGCATCGTCACGATCGAGATCGCCGAGGGCGCGCTCGAGACCATCACGCTCGATCGCGCCAAGGGCGTGCGCGTGCGTGAGGACCTGTTGCGCGCGATCATCGAGGGCCGCGTCAAGTCGGACGGCGTGACGCGGCAGGATCTGGAAGACGCGCTGTTGCGGATGAACGACCTGCCGGGCGTGTCGGTGCATGCCAAGCTCGCGCCGGGTGACGCGCCGAACACCAGCAAGCTCGTCGTCGGCGTCGCGCAGGCGCCCATTCTCGGGGGCGGTATCTGGGCCGATAATTACGGCAGCTCCAACGTGGGCAAGGCGCAGGGCAACGGGCTCATCTCGCTCACCGACGTGTCCGGCTACGGCGACCTGACGCGGCTCTCCGGCACGGTATCGCAAGGGCAGGAGTACGGCTCGCTGGTGACGAGCGTGCCGCTCGGCGCCAGCGGCTTCATTGCCAATGCGAGCTACGGCTATCTCGACTACCACAATATCGACGCCATCGGCAGCGCCCTCGGTCTCACCGGTTTTGCCCATTTCGCCAATGGCGGCATCGACTACAGCCTGATCCGCTCGCGCGATTTCAACCTCCAGCTTGGCGGCACCGTGACCTGGAAGGCGCTGGTCGACGACAGCATCGTCGGAAAGCTTCAGGACAAGCGCTCGACCGCCGGCACGCTCAGCCTCAACGGCGACCGGCGCGACGCGCTGCTCGGCGGCGGCATCACC
Source organism: Bradyrhizobium sp. P3_C3 (assembly GCF_056402655.1). Taxonomy (NCBI): domain Bacteria; kingdom Pseudomonadati; phylum Pseudomonadota; class Alphaproteobacteria; order Hyphomicrobiales; family Nitrobacteraceae; genus Bradyrhizobium; species Bradyrhizobium sp. P3_C3. Next base: position 79,228 of record NZ_JBFUGY010000010.1, read on the forward strand.
AACTGGTCGGTGAGCTGGACTTTTGGCGACCTCGATCTCTCGCGCCTGGCGAGCGCGCTCGCGGCGGACCAGGCTGGACTCCGGACGCAAGGGCCGTTCAATCGGATCAATGCCTCGGTTGCCCGGCTTCAGGCCTTGCCCGGCGACTTCGCACTGTTCGGTCGCCTCTACGGGCAATGGGCCGACAAGAACCTCGATTCCTCGGAAGATTTTGCGCTGGGCGGCCCGTTCGGCGTGCGCGGCTATCCCGTCGGCGAGGCGCGCGGCGATATGGGCGTGCTCGGCACGCTGGAGCTTCGCTACAACGCGCCGCTGCCTGTGCGCTTCGGCAGCCTGCAACTCGCGAGCTTCCTGGACGGCGGCTACGTCAAGATCAACGTGTCGCCGAACGGCATCGCGCCGGTCACTGTCTGCGGCTGCAACGATTACGGGCTCGCCAGCGCCGGCCTCGCCGCGCGCTGGACGCGCGAATGGCTGAACGTCTCGGCGAGCTGGGCCCATACGCTGGGCGACAATCCCGGCCGTTCCATCATCACCGGCGCCAATGCCGATGGCGTCAAGGCCAACGATCAGTTCTGGCTGCAAGCTGGCATTCGCTTCTGATGTTTCGAGGGGGCACGCGATGACATCGACCCTGCCGCGGATGCGACTCGCAATCGCGCTATCCGCGACCACGATGCTGACGCCGCCGGCGCTGGCGCAGACGCTGCCGACTGGCGGCCAGGTCGTGTCGGGACAGGCCACGATCAGTCAGTCCGGCAACGCCATGACGATCAACCAGTCGAGCGACCGGATGATCGCCAACTGGCAGAGTTTTTCGATCGGCGCCGGCAACTCCGTGACCTTCAACCAGCCCGGCGCATCCTCGGTCGCGCTGAACCGCGTCGTCGGCCAGGACCCGTCAAGAATCCTCGGCACCCTCAGCGCCAATGGGCAAGTGTTCCTGATCAATCCGAACGGCATCGCCATCGGCAAGACCGGCAGCGTGCAGACCGGCGGCTTCGTCGCCTCCACGCTCGGCATCAGCAACGCTGATTTTCTGGCCGGTCGTTACAACTTCACCGGCAGCGGCGGCGCGATCACCAATGAGGGCAACATCTCCGGCAAGGTGGTGGCGCTGATCTCGCCGAGCGTCAGCAATTCCGGCAGCATCACCGGCAGCACGGCGCTCGCCGCCGGCACCGACGTGCTGCTCGACTTCAACGGCGACGGCCTGCTCTCGGTCGAGGTCAAGGCCTCTACCGTCAAGACCCTGGTCGAGAACAAGGGATTGATCCGCGCCGATGGTGGGCTCGCGATCCTCACCGCCAAGGGCGCGAGCGACGCCATGAAGGGCGTCGTCAACAACACCGGCGTGGTGCAGGCCGCGAGCATCGGCAGCAAGAACGGCCGCATCCTACTGCTCGGCGATGCCAAGCACGGCGAGGTCAATGCCGGCGGTACGCTGCGGGCCCGCTCGGTCGAAACCTCCGCCGCCAAGGTCAATCTCGCCGCCGATCTGAAGGTCGATACGCTGGGCGGGCATTGGCTGATCGATCCCGTCAACATCACCATCGACGCGAACTACGCTGGCGTCTTGCAGACGGCGCTTGCGAGCGGCGACGTGACGGTGACGACCTCGGGCAGCGGCACCGATGAAGGCAACGTCACGGTCAACTCCGCCGTCACCTGGGGCTCGCACATCCTGACGCTGCGGGCCGACAACAACATCGTCATCAATGCGCCGCTGACGTCGACCGGCACGACGAGCAGTGACGGCCTGGTCCTGCAATACGCACAGACCACGGCCACCGGTGGCTACACCATCAACGCTCCGGTCAACCTGGCCGCGGGCAGCCTGTTCCAGACCCAGAAAGGAACTGATGCCGCCATCACCTATGCGGTGATCACCGATGTGAATGCCCTGCAGAACATCAACACCAACCGGTCCGGTAACTATGTGCTGGGCGCGAACATCGATGCCAGCGCGACGGCGGGTTGGAATGGTGGCGCCGGCTTCACACCGATCGGCGGCATCGGCGATATCAGCAAATATTTTTCCGGCATTTTCGACGGGCTCGGTCACCGCATCAGCAACCTGACCATCAACCGGCCATCCAGCGATAACATCGGCCTGTTCGGCTACATCGATGGCGGGACCATCCGCAATGTCGGATTGGAAGGCGGCAGCGTGACGGGCAACAATTCCGTCGGCGGGCTGGTGGGGTCGAGCGGCCTCTGGGTCTACGGCGGCACGAGCAGCGTCGCTTACAACACCATCAGCAACGTTTACAACACCGGCAATGTGACCGGCAGCGGCGCCATGGTCGGCGGGCTGGTCGGCGACGCCTATACACTACGATCAGCAACTCATATGCCACCGGCACGGTTGCGGGCTATGGCGCCGCCGGCGGGCTGGGAGGGCGCGTCGTCGCCTCGTTCGTCTCCAACTCGTATGCGACCGGCAACGTTTCCGCTAGCTGGGACGGCGCTGGCGGGCTGATCGCGTACAATATCGGCACGTGGATGGGACCGGGCCCCGGGGATTATGCCATCGGTACGGTGAGCCACTCTTATGCCACGGGTACCGTATCCGGCGGCATCAATGTCGGTGGCTTGTTGGGATACAGCAACATCGGTCTCGTCACCGACAGTCACGCCACCGGTAATGTTTCGGGCACCGGCGCAATTGGCGGCACAGGCACATCTGCCGGCGGACTGGTGGGGTTCCAACAGTACAGTCGGGTGGAGCGATCTTACGCCACCGGCAACGTGTCCGGTGTCGATTCGGTCGGCGGGCTGGTGGGAGGCAGCTGGTACGGCGCCGTGGTAAGCCAGTCTTACGCGACCGGCAATGTGTCCGGAACGCGTTCGATTGGCGGGCTGGTCGGGCGCAGCAATGAAGCCGTTTCGGTGCTCGATTCCTACGCCACGGGAGCGGTTTCAGGAAATTCCGAGGTCGGCGGGCTGGTGGGGGTGAATCAGGAAAGCCATGTGAGCCGAAGCTACTTCGCGGGCACCGTGTCGGGAACCAGCAATGTCGGCGCGATCGTGGGGATGAATTGGGATGGCGGCGACGTCACCCAAAGCTATGCGAACAGGGAGACATCGGGGCAGAGCGCCGCCTGTGGCGCATCTTTCGGCGGCGGCATCTGCGATGGCGGCATGCTCACCACGGCCCAGCTGCGCGATCCCTTCACCTTTATCAACAACGGCTATGACTTTGCCGCCGTCTGGGGCAAGTCCGTCAGCGGCGCCAACAATGGCATGCCGGTGCTGCGCGCGTTCGGCGACACCGTCTACGATGCCTATGTCAACGTCGCGGGCTCGGCCAGCACCACCTATGGCACGCTGGCCTCGCTCGGCGGCTTGACGATGACCGGTGTGAACGCCAATCGCGTCACGCTCGGCTGGGGCAGCGCAGTCACCACCGCATTGGGCGCGGGCAGCTACAATCTCAGCGGCCCCGACGTTCTCAGCGCGACCGGCTCGGGCGGCGCGGTCTATGTCGGCTTGGTCGCGGTCGGCCTCACCATCGACAGGGCGCCACTCACCATCAGCGCCAACGCGTCCAAGACCTATGACGGCCTCGCCTTCTCCGGCGGCAGCGTCGCTTATTCCGGCTTCATGAATGGCGAGACTGCATCCGTGCTGTCGGGCACGCTTCTTTATGGCGGCACGGCGCAGGGCGCGGTGAATGCCGGCCGCTACAGCCTGACGGCGTCGGGCCTCTCCTCGGCCAACTATGCGATCACCTATGTCGACGGTTCGCTGACCGTCAACAAGGCGCCGCTCACCATTGCAGTCAACGGCGTCACGAAGAATTACGACGGCGTGCCGTTCTCCGGCGGCAGCGCGATCTATTCCGGCTTCGTGAACGGGGAGGGGCTGTCCGCGCTGTCCGGCACGCTCGTCTACGGCGGCTCGGCCCAGGGCACGCGAAATCCCGGGGTCTACGGCATCGCCGCCTTGGGGCTGACATCCGCGAACTACGACATCACCTATGTCGACGGCCGGCTCGCAATCATTCCGCGCGACGCAGGCGCCTGCTCGCTTGGGGCCGGGGGCAACCCGGTCTGCGGCGCCACTCCGCCCGATCCCGCTGCGCCCCTCGGCCTGAACGACCAGGCGCCGATCGAGGTCGTGCTGCGTTAGAGCGCTCGGTAGCGGCGTAATCGCTGCACGTCACGCGCAGCTACGCCGGCAAGGGCGTCCTGCGCTACGCCTGGTGAGACCGCAGGGGCGGCCCTCATCCGTTCGAACCGAAGCCCCGCCGTCTGCGACTTATTTTCGCAGCCGGGCGCTGTGATGTTTCTCCGCCGGGTTCGATCGTCGCCCGCTTGCGCGACCCGGCGCGGCTTCGGTGCAGGATCTTTTGAGCCATGAATTGCGGTTCGATCGGCCGGATTTTCGGTCTGCTTTGCTCGGTCACCATTGCCGTGACGGTTGCCGTCCATGCCGACGAGACGTCCAACGACCGCGTCATCGCCGAAAAGACCGAGATCATTGCGGCTGATCCGACCAACGCGGTTGCCTACGAGCTGCGTGGCGAAGCCTGGTACCTCAAGCGGGACAAGGATCGCGCCTTCGAGGACTGCGGCGCCGCGATACGGATCGATCCGAATTTCGGGCGGGCTTACAACTGCCGCGGCCGCGCCTATTCGGCGAAGGGCGAACGGGATCGCGCGTTGGCCGATTACAACGAGGCCATTCGCCTCGATCCCGGCTACGGACCGTCCTACACCTCCCGTGCCCTCGAATATTTCAACAATCGCGACTTCGATCTGGCGATCGGCGCGTTTACCGAGGCCATCGAACGCAATCCTAAGCAAGCCTACTTTGCTCTTATCAAGAGAGGGGAAGCGTATGCGGCGAAGCGCGACTCCGATCATGCCGTCGCCGATTACAACGAGGCGATGCGGCGCAATCCCGCCGCCGCATGGCCCTACGAGCTGCGAAGCACCGTCCATTTCGACAAGGGCAAGATCGACGAGGCTCTCGACGACTGCAACACCGCCGTCCGTCTGGAGCCCGGGAGTGCTGGCGGTCATTATTGCCGGGCCATCGTTCTCCTGAAAAAGGACGACACCGACAGCGCCATCCGCGAGCTCGATGACGTCACGAGGATCATGCCTTCCTTCGAGAAAGCCTACTTCGTTCGCGCAACCGCCTGGCGCAAGAAGGGCGATGATCGTCGCGCCATTGCCGATTTCGACGAGGGCATCCGGCTGCAGCCGGGAAATTCGATGGCCTACAGCAATCGCGCCAGCACGCTGCGCGACATCGGAGAGCACGCCCGCGCGCTCGCCGACTACAATGAGGCGATCCGGCTCGATCCCGGCAATCAGGTCGCTCTGGTCAATCGCGGCATCCTCTACATGAAGCTGTCCGACGCCAAACATGCGCGCGCCGATTTCAATAGCGTGCTCGCACTGCCGCCGGGCGACCAATGGGCCGCGGACACGGCGCGCGAAGGACTTGGCTTTTTGAAGTGATGCGAGAGCAGGGCCGCGCTGCAACCCTACTCTCCGTCATTGCGAGGAGCGAAGCGACGAAGCAATCCAGAATCTCTCCGCGGAAAGATTCTGGATTGCTTCGCTGCGCTCGCAATGACGAGGAGAGCGCAGGCGATCTATCACCCGAATGAAAGCGCCACGCCTTCGCCGGCGCCGCTCGTGCGCGTCAGCAGACCGTCGGCAGCAGGCGCCGGACTTCGTCGAGCAGTTCGGGAATCGCCGTCTTGTCACCCGCGAGGTGCTTGAGCAGCGCACTTTGGAATAGACCGTCGAACAGCGCATAGAGCGCGGCGGGCGACGATGCCGGCCGCTTGCCGCCGAGCTCGGCATAGCGGGAGGCGATGCGCCAGATCATCGCTTCCAGGCTCTTGTCGATCTCGAGTACATCCTTGCGAAACGCCGCCTCGAACATCGCCTGCGAACGCAGGTCGTACCAAAGGCGGTGCATACGGGCTTCGTTCTGCAGCGTTGCTGCGAGCTTGGCGAGGAAACCCTCCGTCAATTCGTCGCGGCTCGTTGCTGTCGCGACGACATCGTCATATCGCGTCACGCACTTCGCCTTGTAGTGGCGGACGCAGCAGCAGATCAGGTCGAGCTTGTCGCTGAAATAATAGTGGAACACGCCGTGCGTGAACGCCGAGTTCTGCGCGATTTCGCGCAGGCTGGTGCGTGCGAAGCCGAGCTCTCCAAGCGTTTCGAGCGCGGCCTCGGCAAGCTCGACGCGCCGCGCGTTGAACTTCTCGTCGCGCAGCACCTCGGCCGCATCAGCCACACGCCGGGCCGCTCCCGTCACCTGCCGCGCCATCTTGTCCTTATCCTCAGTCCCGTTCTTTCAAGGACTTATACCGCGTCGACCGCGGAATGCTCCATCCCCTCACAACCACTTCCTTTGACAACTGTCAAATTCGTTCTTGACAAGTGTCAAGATTTTGGCGGAGGTTCGGACCAAGAATTTGGACAGTCGTCAAGACGTCCGACCATGGAGGAACGCTTCGCTGGGTGCCGCCGAAAGGCCTGCGCCCATCGACTTGGTGCGCGCCGATTGGCGCAGCACGAATCGATCACCAGCAACGGAGGAGTGCGTCATGAGTGGGAAGAGCCTTGCAGGCAGGAAAGCCCTGGTCACCGGCGGTGCCCGAGGAATCGGGGCGGCCATCGCGCAAGCGCTGGCGCGAGCCGGCGCCTCGATCATGATCGCCGACATCCTGGAAGAGACCGGCCGCGCAAGCGCAGCCGCTATCGCGAAGGAAGACGTCGCCACGGGCTTCGTCCAGCTCGACGTCACCGACGACGATCAATGGGAGCGGGCGGTTGCCAAGACCGTCGCAACCCTCGGCGGCTACGACATTCTGATCAACAATGCCGGCATCGAGATCACGTCGCTGATCTCCGAGGTCAAGGCCGAGGACGCGCGGCGGATGTGCGACGTCAATATCGTTGGCACCGTGCTCGGCATGAAGCACGCCTTCCGTGCCATGCGCCCGGGCGGGCCGGCCGGCAAGGGCGGCGCCGTCGTCAACATCGCCTCGGTTGCGGCAACGATCGCCTTCCCGAGCATCGCGGTCTATTCGGGCACCAAATCCGCGGTTGACCGCATGACGCGGGTCGGAGCGATGGAAGCCGGCAAGCTCGGTTTCGGCGTGCGCGTAAACTGCATCTATCCGGGCCTGATCCCGACCGACATGGGCATGCAGCTCGCCAACGACATCGTCAAGGTCGGGCTCGCGGCTGACGTCAACGCCGCAGTCGGCTCGGTGGTGGAGCAAACCCCGCTCGGCCGTCTCGCCGAGGTCACGGACATCGGCGATGCCGCGGTGTTCCTGTGCTCGAACGAGGCGCGCTTCATCACCGGCATCGGACTGCCGGTCGATGGCGGCATGGGCATGTAGCAACAAAGCGGACAACAAGCATTTCGGAGGAACGCAATGAGCGAGAAGAAGCCCGTCATCGTCTATGGCGCTTCCGGCTATACTGGCCGGCTGGTCTGTGAATACTTACGCGAATACAACATCCCCTTCATCGCCGCCGGCCGCAGCAATGAGAAGCTCAACGCCGCGATGAAGTCGAATGTAGCGGGCATCGAGACCGCCGACTACGAGGTGGTCAAGGTGCCGCACACCGTGGCTGCGCTGACTGAATTGTTCAAGGGCGCCTCGGTGGTGCTCAACACCGTGGGTCCCTTCGCCAAGTTCGGCGGCGAAGTGGTGCAGGCTTGCCTCGCTTCCAAGTGTCATTACACCGACACCACCGGTGAGCAGGACTGGCTGATCACGCTCGAGCAGGAGTGGGGCACGAAGTTCACCAATGCCGGGCTGCTGTTGGCGCCAGGCATCGCGCAGATGTACACCACCGGCGAGATCGCCGCGCAGCTGTGCCTGGAGACGCCCGGCCTCGACACGCTGGACATTGCCGTGTTCTGGGGTGGCAGCCCGACCATCGCATCGACGCAGACCATCCTGGTCAACGCCGCGATGGCCAAGGCCTACTACCTGGAGCAGAACAAATACGTCGAGCATCAGCCCGATGCCGGCCTCTACAACCTCGCCATCCCCGGCCAGCACGAGCTGGCGCTGGCGTTGCCCTGGGGAGGCACCTCGCACCCGGTGTGGTTCAAGCGCGATCCGCGCGTGGCCAACGTGAAGGTGCTGGGCGGCGTGTTCAATCGCGCGCTGATGCTGGGCGTGCCGCAGATCGTCGCGGCCGCGCTGGAGGCGACCAAGGATATGAATCCCGACGAGCGCTACGCCGCATTGGCGCAGACCGCCGCCGGTGTGATGAACACCATGCCGCCGCGCGAGAACCCGCGCGTCAACAAGTCCTTGGATTCGGTGCATGCCTCCGGCCCGTTGGGGCGCGCGCACTGCGTCATCAACGGCAACAGCAACTACAAGCAGACCGGCATGTTGCAGGCCTATGCCGCGGCGCACCTGCTGCAGCAGCCGCCCAAGCGCGTAGGCTTCGCCTCCGGCTGCCAGGCGTTCGGCCATCACGAGCTGCTCGGGCAATTGCGCAGCTTCGGGCTCGTCAGCAAGCCTGTTCTGACCGTGCACGATTGAGTCAATCGCGGGTGGCGCGGTCCTCCGCGTCACCCGCTCTGCTTCGGGTGTTGATCATGCGCTTCATCGATTACCTGGACAAAGGTGCCTCGCTCGGCGCCGACGCGCCGTGCCTCACCATGGATGGACGCGACCTCAGCTATCGCGAGGTGCAGCGGCTGAGCTACCGCGTCGCGCGCGGGCTCGCGCGATCGGGCATTGCTGCCGGCGAGAAGGTCGCAATCCTTTCCGGCAACGATCCGGTCGCGTTTGCCTGCGTGTTCGGCATTTCCCGCGCGGGCGCGGTCTGGTGCCCGATCAATCCGCGCAACGAGGCGGCCGAAAATCGGCTCATCCTCGAGCAATTCGACTGCAGCCTGCTGTTGTTTCATTCGAGCTTCGCGTCGATGGTCGAGGCGGTGCGTGCAGAGCTGCCAAAGCTGCGCGCCGTCGTCTGTCTCGATGCCGAGTTGTCCTTCGCGCCCTCGTTCGACAGCTGGCTCGCCGGCCTTTCAGACGACCACTATCAACGCGAGACGGTCGACGATCTCGCGATGATCCCGGGCACCGGCGGCACCACAGGCAAGCCGAAGGGGGTCATGCTGTCGGGCCGCAACATCGAGGCGATGACGGCACTGACGCTGATGGGCTATCCCTTCAAGGGCCGCCCGATCTACCTCGCGCTTGCGCCGCTGACCCACGCGGCCGGCGTGCTGTGTTTCCCGATCATGGCGCTTGGCGGCCGCATCGTGATCATGCATCACCCCGACATCGCCGAATTTCTCGATCTGATCGAGCGCTACCGTGTCACGCACACCTTCCTGCCGCCGACCGTGATCTACATGCTGCTCGATCATCCGAAGCTCGACTCCGCGAGGCTCGGGTCTCTGCAATGTTTCTGGTACGGCGCGGCGCCGATCTCGGCCGCGCGGCTTGCGGAAGCGCTCCAGCGTATCGGGCCGATGGCGCAGTTGTTCGGTCAGACCGAAGCGCCGATGATGATCTCGATGATGGCACCTAGCGAGCATTACAATGCCGACGGCACGATCGCGATGGAGCGTCTCGCCTCGGCCGGGCGGATCAGCCCGCTGGTGCAGGCCGGCATCATGGATGGCGACGGCAATTTGCTGCCGACCGGCGCCCGTGGCGAGATCGTGGTCCGCGGTTCGCTGGTGATGGAGGGCTATTACAAAAATCCCGAGGCGACGGCGGAAGCCTCCGCACATGGCTGGCACCACACCGGCGACATCGGCTGCGTCGACGCCGACGGCTACCTCTATATCGTCGATCGCGCCAAGGACATGATCATCACCGGCGGGTTCAACGTCTACTCGATCGAGGTCGAGAACGCGCTGCGGGCGCATGAGGCGGTGCAGGATTGCGCCGTGATTGGCCTTTCGGACGAGAAATGGGGTGAGCGGATCGTCGCCGTTGTGCAGCCCCGCGCCGGCCAAAGCGTCGATGCGACGGCGCTGGCGGCCTTCGTCAAGCAGCGGATCGGCAGCGTCAAGACACCGAAGCAGATCGAAGTCTGGAACGATCTGCCGCGCTCCAAGGTCGGCAAGGTGCTGAAGCCGGACATCCGCGCGCGGCTGGCGGAGCGTTCAGGCGGCTGAGGCGCATCTTATTGAAGGCCCATCGCTTCGAAGATGTCCGCGAGACGCGCTGACGCGGACATTCGCGCGGGCCTGGAACTCTCATCCGTGTCCGGGCAAGCAAAGGCATGTTTCCGCTTTTCGATGCGCGTTTTGGATGTCACCATGCTTTTGAACGGACGGGAGGGCCGCCATGCGCTGGTGTGTCTCGGTCGGGGCGGTGCTTGTTGCGGGGGCGATCGTCGGAGGTGACGTTGCCAGCATTGCCGCGCCGAGCCCGAAATCAGGGATAGCCGACGCCAGGCACAGCGCACTGTCCGTCAATGTCGAGCTCGTTATCGCCGTCGACGTCTCCTATTCGATGGATCTGGACGAACTCGCCATTCAGCGCGAGGGCTATGCACAGGCCATCGTCTCGAAAGACTTTCTTCAGGCGCTAAGGGCCCGTCCGGCCAGCAAGGTGGCTCTGACCTATTTCGAGTGGTCGATGTCGGGCGACGACAGGATCATCATTCCGTGGCGCGTGATCGACGGCCCGGAATCGGCGGACGCCGTGGCCGCCGAGATCATGAAAACGCCGATTCGCCGAGGTTCGAGCACCTCGATTTCCGGCGCGATCAATTTCGCAGTGCAGCTGTTCGAAGAGAATCCCTATCGCGGGTCGCGGCGCGTCATCGACATTTCCGGCGATGGGCCGAACAACGACGGAGCCCCCGTCACCGGCGCGCGCGACGCTGCCGTTGAGAAAGGCATCATCATCAACGGCCTGCCGATCATGGTGAAGGAGCCGTCCTATTTGACGACCGATATCGAGAATCTCGATCTCTATTACGAGGACTGCGTGATCGGAGGGCCGGGTGCCTTCATCATGACAATCAAGGATCGCGAAAAAATCCAGGAAGCGATCCGGACCAAGCTTGTTCTCGAAGTTGCGGGCCTCACGCCGGAGGGGAGGATCGTCCGAACCGCCGAGAAAGAGCCCCGGGTGTCCTGTCTGGTCGGCGAAGAAAAATGGCGGGAGCGCGGGCGACGGTGAGACACCGAAGCTGATCGAAGTCCGGGACGACCTGCCGCGCTCGAAGGTGGGCAAGGTGCTGAAGCCGGACATTCGCGCGCGGCTGGCAGGGCGGTCAGGCAGCTAATCAAGGGTGGCGGTGCGTCGGCAATACCCGAGCGGTGCAAGACGACATTTGGTCGATGTGGTCGCCTTCTCCTACTCGCTACCTTCTGAAGCCGGCTTCGCGCGGAGCGAATTGGCAAAATTGACGAGATACTGCCGCCCGTCGCGCTGAGCGAGATCGAGATATGACGGCAACAACGGCGAGTTAACCGCGGAAAGTGCCTCGAGCGCGGCCATCCGCTGATATTCATACTCCGTGCTCCACGCGCGAAGCGCCAGCGTCTCCGACCTTTTCGACCGCCTGCGCGCGAGAGCAAGAAGCGCTCGCCGGCTTACATACTCATCCGCGTCGTGAAAGAATTGCTCCAACAGCGGTTCGACTTCATCGGCGGCAAATTCGTCGCTCCCAAGCGCATCGGCGAGTTGCCACCGGGCATCTCGCTCCGGTGAATGCGGGGCTACCCTCGCCAAAGCCAGCAGATGAGCCGGCTTGGTCATCAACTCGCGCTTGAGTACCTCCACCTCATTGTCGCGAGCAAGGATGTAAAGCAGCAACTCGACGATAGGAGCGCTCCAATGCTGCGGAACGCCCGAATCCAGGAACGCGGCGAAGGCAGTCGTGATCGCGGGCCATTCTCCATAGTCGCATTCCCACTCGCCAGATCTCTGGTCAACAGGGTAGCGATCAGCCCAACGGCGAAATGCCAACACCACCTCAACGAATCGAGCCTGAGCACCTCCAATGTACGCGATTGGCTCGTCGGTCATGATGGTCTGGTCACGCTTCCATAGCCCGATCCGGCTGATCGAGTAGCCGGAGGATATCGGGCCATAGCACAAAGAAAGCGAGGCGTCCGCTTGGTGCCGCGTCATGGGATGGTCCATAAAAAATGCGCGGGCCGCCTTGAGGCATGCCCGCGCATTTGAATTCGCAGATGTCGCGCTAAGCGTGCGTCAGTGCACGCTCACGGCTTGCAGCTCGTTGCTCCAGGCGTTGGCGACCGCGGCTTCGCGGCTGTCGGTCAGCATGATCGGCGTGCCGTCGGCGGCGTGGAGCGCGAAGAGCTTGAGGCCCGGCGCGATCTTTGGCGCTTCGGGAAACAGGCCCGGCACATCCTCGGAGCGGATCTGCTTCACATAGGCGATATGACCTTCGCCGAGAGTTGCCAGCGTCTCGGGCGAGACGTTCTTGGCTTCGTATTCGAACGCAACGTGACCTTCACTCATGGTCTCGACTCCTTCACAGAAACTAAGCGGTCGAGTCCGCTACTCGTTCCATTATTCGTGCTCATTGATAGCGATTGTCTTAACGATCCTCTCCGGTTCAGGCCGGGCAAGATCGACCGACAGCAGCCCGTTCTTCAGATCCGCTCCCAGCACGAGCATCCCCTCCGCCAGCACGAAGGTGCGCTGGAAGTGGCGCGCGGCGATGCCGCGATGGATGTATTGCCGGGTCTTGTCGTCCTGCTGCCGCCCGCGAATCACGAGCTGGTTTTCCTCAATGGTTACATCGAGTTGGTCGCGGGTGAATCCGGCGACCGCCAGCGTGATCCGCAGCCGCTCGGGCTGGCCGTCCGACCGGTCGCACCTCTCGATATTGTAGGGAGGGTAGCCGTCAGCGCCTTTGACGACGCGATCAAGCACGCGCTCGATCTCGTCGAAGCCCAGAAGGAACGGACTGGAAAGCGTGGGAACACGAGACATAGTTTACAAAGTCCTCTCGAAGCGACTTTGGCATTTCAGGGCCCGGAAGCGGCGCCCCTTGGTCAGCAATATGGTCATAACCCCTTGGGGGTTCAAGGACGTAGCGGGGGCCTGTGGATTGCCCATTTTCGCGCCTGACCCCGCCCGCGGTCGCGCGGAAGCGCCCAATTCGTCACCGGGAACGCAAATGCTCAGGCAAGCCCGGGCATGACGAATCGGCCGACGATTTATCTCAATGAAATCAAACCCCCGGCTACTGTGCATGGGGTTGTTTTTCGCGTTTTTGATCGGCCGGCCCTCGGAACCGGTCAGGCCTCGATCCGCGTCCGCCCGTCGCCGCTGAAAAGGTGCAGCTTCGGCCGTACCGCGGCGACGCGGATCCTCTCACCGATGGCTGGGGCCTCGGTTCCGGGAATGCGGACGATGACCTCGCCGGGCGGCAGCTCGCCGGGGGTGGCGGCGACGCGCTGCTCGTCCTGGGCCCGCGTGCCGTAGACGAAAGTCTCGGCGCCGACGCGCTCGATCGCTTCCACGGTCAGCGGCAGTGCGACACCGCCGGCCGGGGTCTGGTCGGTGATCACGAAGTCTTCAGGGCGGATGCCGAGGATGCCGGCATCGGTTGCGCCGCCGCCGAGCTGCGATTTGATCTCATCGGCGCGCGTCGACATCAAATTCATCGGCGGTGCCCCGATGAAGGAGGCGACGAAGGTCGTCGCCGGCTTCTCGTAGATCGCGAGCGGATTGCCGACCTGCTCGACCTGGCCGCCATTCATGACCACGAGAATATCGGCGAGCGTCATCGCCTCGAGCTGGTCGTGGGTGACGTAGATCGACGTCGTGTTGAGCCGGCGCTGCAATTTGCGGATCTCGACGCGCATCGCGATGCGCAGCTTTGCGTCGAGGTTCGACAGCGGCTCGTCGAACAGAAACACTTTCGGCTGGCGCACGATGGCGCGGCCCATGGCGACACGCTGGCGCTGGCCGCCGGAGAGCTGGCGCGGCTTGCGCTCCAGCATTGGCGTGAGCTCGAGCACGCGTGCGGCCTCGTCGACGCGGGTCTTGACCTCGGCCTCCTTCATGCCGCGGTTGCGCAGGCCGTAGGCCATGTTGTTGAAGACGCTCATATGCGGATAGAGCGCGTAGTTCTGGAACACCATCGCGATGTCGCGATCGGCGGGCTCGATCTGGTTGACCACGCGGCCGCCGATGTCGATCTCGCCGCCGGTGACGGTCTCGAGACCTGCGACCATGCGCAGCAATGTGGATTTGCCACAGCCGGAGGGACCGACCAGCACGCAGAACTGACCGTCGCCGACATCGACGTTGACGCCCTTGATGGCCTCGAAGCCGCCGGGATAGGTCTTGCGGACGTTGCGCAGGGTGACGTTAGCCATGAAAACTCATTTCCAAAAACCTACTTCTCGGTCTCGACCAGGCCGCGCACGAACAATTTCTGCATGGCGACGACGACGAACACCGGCGGCAGCATGGCGAGCACGGCGGTGGCCATCACGATCGGCCATTCGGTCAGCGCGTCGGTGGTGGTGATCATCTTGCGGATGCCGACCTGGATGGTCTGCATGTCGTCACGCGTGGTGATCAGCAGCGGCCAGAGATATTGATTCCAGCCGAGGATGAAGAGGATCACGAACAGCGCCGCCATGTTGGTGCGCGACAGCGGCAGCAGCGTGTCCCAGAAGAAGCGCAAGGGGCCGGCGCCGTCGATGCGCGAGGCCTCCAGCAGCTCGTCCGGCACGGTCATGAAGAACTGGCGGAACAGCAGCGTCGCGGTGGCCGACGCGATCAGCGGCAGCGCGAGGCCCGCATAGCTGTCGAGCATGTGCAAATCGGCGACGATCTTGTAGGTCGGATAGATGCGCACCTCGACCGGCAGCATCAACGTGATGAAGATGATCCAGAAGATCGCCATCCGGAACGGAAAGCGGAAATACACGATCGCATAGGCCGAGATGATCGAGATCGCGATCTTGCCGATCGCGATTGCCAGCGCCATCACCAGCGAGTTCAGCATCATGTTGCCGACGGGCTCGCGGGTCGAGCCGCTCGTGCCGACGAAGATGGTCTTGTAGTAGACCTCGAAGAAATGGCCGCCCGGCAGCAGCGACATCTGCCCGTTCGCGATCAGGGCGTTGTCCTGGGTCGAGGCGACGATCGCGATGTAGACCGGGAATGCGACGATCGCGATCCCGATCCAGAGAATCGCGTGGGCGACGTAGCGCCGAAAGCCCTCTTCTTCGACCATCAGTAGGTCACCTTGCGTTCGACGAAGCGGAACTGGATTCCCGTCAGCACGATCACCATGACCATCAGGATCACCGATTGCGCTGCCGAGCTGCCGAGATTGCCGCCGAGCAGGCCGTCGGAATAGACCTTGTAGACCAGCGTGACCGTCGATGTGCCGGGACCGCCGCGGGTCATGGTGTCGATGATGCCGAAGGTGTCGAAGAAGGCGTAGACGATGTTGACGACCAGCAGGAAGAAGATCGTGGGCGACAGCAGCGGGAAGGTCACGGTCCAGAACCGCCGCATCGGACGGGCGCCGTCGATCGCGGCGGCCTCGAACACGCTTCGGGGGATCGCTTGCAGGCCGGCGAGGAAGAACAGGAAATTATAGGAGATCTGCTTCCACGCCGCGGCGAGGATGATCAGCCCAGCCGCCTGGTTGCCGTCGAGCAGCGGATTCCAGTCGACGCCCAGGTTGCGCAGATAGCGCGACAGCACGCCGAGCGAGGGATGCAGCATGAAGATCCAGAGCACGCCGACGACGGGTGGCGCCACCGCATAGGGCCAGATCAGCAGCGTGCGGTAGAGCATTGAGCCGCGCAGCGGCTTGTCCGCCATCACGGCGAGCAAGAGCGCGAAGGACAGCGACGAGACGGCGATGGCGAACGAAAAGACGAACGTACGGACAACCGCCTCGAAATAGGCCGGGTCCTTGAACAGGTCCTGATAATTCTCGAACCAGACGAAGCTTGTCGACAGACCGAAGGCGTCCTGGAGCAGGAAGGATTGGATCACCGCCTGCGCGGCCGGCCAGTAGAAAAAAATCAAGACGATCGCGAGCTGGGGCGCAACCAGCGCGTAGGGCAATAGTTTTGCTTGGAAAATGGCTTGCTTTTGCATGATGTCAGGTGAGCGGCAGGCCGGCTTGCGGCCTGCCGCTCATCGCCTCACTTGACGGCGGTTTTTTCGAACTGCCGCAGCATCGTGTTGCCGCGCTCGACGGCGGCGTCGAGCGCCTGCTTGGCGGTTTTCTTGCCGGCCAGCGCCTGCTCGATCTCTTCCGACCAGACGTCACGCAGCTGAACCATGTTGCCCAGGCGCAGACCGCGCGAATTGTCGGTCGGCTCCTTGTTGGTCAGCTCGATCAGCGGGGTCTCGAGATAGGGCTGATCCTTGTAGAAGCCTTCTTCCTTCGCCTTGGCGTAGGCCGCCTTGGTGATCGGCAGATAGCCCGAGGCCTTGTGGATGTAGACCTGGCGATCGGTGTCCGAGAGGAAGGTCAGGAACTTCGCCACGCCCTTGTATTCGTCGGCCGACTTGCCGCCCATCACCCAGAGCGAAGCGCCGCCGATGATCGAGTTCTGCGGAGCGCCCTTGACGTCCGGATAGTATGGCATCGGCACGGCGGTGAAGTTGAACTTGGCCTGCGCCTTGACGTTGCCGAAGAACGCCGACGAGGTCAGGTAGATCGGGCATTCGCCGGAGGTGAAGCGGCCTTCGCCGGTGTTGGTGCGGCCGGCATAGTCGTAAGTCTTGGTCTTCTGCAGCTCGACCAGGGTTTCGAGATGCTTGACCTGAAGCGGGCCGTTGAACTCCAGCACGGTGTCGAAGCCGTCGAGGCCGTTGGCCTTGCTGGCGAGCGGCACGTTGTGCCAGGCGGAGAGCTGCTCAAGATTGACCCAGGTGACCCAGGAGCCCGAGAAGCCGCAGGTGTCATGACCCGCAGCCTTCAGCTTCTTGGCGGCCTCGAACGTTTCCGGCCAGGTCTTGGGGATCTCGACATTCGCCTTCTTGAGCTCGTCGAGGTTGACCCACATGACGGTCGACGACGAGTTGAACGGGAACGACAGCATCTCGCCCTTCGAGGTCGAGTAGTAGCCGGTGATGGCGGGCAGGTAGATCTTGGGGTCGAACTTCTCGCCGGCCTCGGCCATCAGCTTGTAGACGGGTTTTACGGCGCCGGTCGCGGCCATCATGGTCGCGGTGCCGACTTCGAACACCTGCATGATGTGCGGGGCGTTGCCGGCGCGGAACGCCGCGATGCCGGCGTTCATCGTATCGGGATAGTTGCCCTTGTAGGTCGGGATCACCTTGTAGTCGGTCTGCGAGGCGTTGAAGTCGGTGGCGAGCTTGACGATGACGTCGTTGTTGGCGCCGGTCATCGCGTGCCACCACTGGATTTCGGTCACGGCCAAGGCCGGCGATGCGCCCATGCCGATCGTGATCGCAACTGCGGCAGCCGCCCCAAAGTGTCGAAGAGCCATCAAGTAAACCTCCCTTGGCCGTCAAAAAGAAGCGCTTGCGCTAGCAGCGCCATATGACGTTCACATGACTGTGTAAGCGGGAGAAACGAAAGCAGCAAGCGCGGCCAAAAGGGAAGCCGTCAAATAGGCGAATGCCGAGCGCGCAGCTTCCTCCGTTCGCGGTGCACATGCGTGCCCGCGCCGCAGTGCGGCATTTGCTCGGGTGAGGCGGCGAGGGCGTTTAGCGCTTGCGCTCGGGGCCGCAGACCGTGCCCTTTTCGACCATCGCGTCGATCTCCGATTTGGAGTAGCCGAACTCGCCCAGCACCTCCTGGGAGTGCTGGCTGAATTTCGGCGGCAGGCGGCGCAGGCTCGGCTTGCTGCGATCGAGCCGGATCGGCGAGGCCACGCCCTTGTACCAGTCCTTCTCGATGACATCGCCGCGGGCGATCGTGTGCGGGTTGGTCAAGGCCTGGTCGATCTTCTGCACGGGACCTGCGGGCAGGCCGGCGGCGAGCAGACGATTGCACAGCGGCTCGGCCTCGTGCTGGCTGAACACGGCGGCGAGCTCGGCCCGCAGCGCCTCGCGATTGGCGATGCGGTCCTTGTTGCGGGCAAAGCGCGGATCGGTGCCGAGCTCGGGCTTGCCGATTTCCTTGGCGAGCTTGCGGAAGGTGCCGTCATTGCCGACGCCGATGAAGATATCGTCGGTCCTGGTCGGGAAGATCGCGTAAGGCACGAGGTTGGGATGCTCGTTGCCGGTGAGCGACGGCGGCTTGCCGTGCATGAAATAATTCGCGGTGTGCGGATGCATGATGGCAAGGCCGGTCTCGTACAGCGTCGTCTCCAGGAACTGGCCCTGGCCCGAGCGCTGCCGCTCCGACAGCGCCATCAGGATGCCGATCGCCGCATAAAGGCCGGTGGTGATGTCGACCAGCGGCACGCCGATCCGCATCGGTCCGCTCTCGGGCGAACCGGTCGCCGCGATCATGCCGGTCATCGCCTGGATGATGGCGTCATAGCCGGGATTGCCGCCGCGCGGACCGTCGGCGCCGAAGCCGCAGATCCGGCAATGCACCAGGCGCGGGAATTTCTTGCTGAGCACATCGTTGCCGATGCCCCATTTCTCCAGCGTGCCCGGCTTGAAATTCTCGATCAGGACGTCGGCGGTCTCGAGCATCTTCAGCAGCACGACACGGCCGCCCTCGGAGGCGAGGTCGAGGCCGATCGAGCGCTTGTTTCGGTTGATGCCGATGAAATAGGCCGCGTCTTCGTCGTGGAACGGAGGGCCCCAGTCGCGCACCTCGTCGCCGGCGGGCGGCTCGACCTTGATCACGTCGGCGCCGTGGTCGGCGAGGATCTGGGTGCAGTAGGGACCGCCGAGCACGCGCGTGAGATCGATGACGCGCAGTCCGCTCATTGCGCCCAAAACGGCTTCAGTCATGCCTTCGCTTCCCCTGTGTCGATCATTGATCACAGGCCTAGCGAGGTTTTTTTGCGCCAGCAATGGCTTGGTGCGTAGGGGCGTATGCGGTGCCGCCGTGCAATCCCGCGGCGTGGCAAAACAACAAAACTAGAGGAAGCGGCCGGCCCGAGGGGGATCTCGGGCCAGCCAATCCGCCGTTTGATCAGACGACCGTCAGGCGAACGTCGACATTGCCGCGCGTGGCATTGGAGTAGGGGCACACCTGGTGGGCCTTCTCGATCAGCGCCTCGGCTTCCGCGCGGGCGAGGCCCGGCAGCGAGACAGCCAGATCGATGTCGAGACCGAAGCCGCCGGCCGCGCGCGGGCCGATGCCGACGGTGGAGGTGACCGAGGCGTCAGCCGGAACCTTCGGGCCGCCCTGCGAGGCCACGAACTTCATCGCGCCGATGAAGCAGGCGGCATAGCCGGCCGCAAACAGCTGCTCGGGATTGTTGCCGGCGCCGCCGCCGCCGCCGAGTTCCTTCGGCGTGGTGAGCTTGACGTCGAGCGCGCCGTCGAGGGTCGCGGCATGGCCATCGCGGCCGCCGGTGGCCTTTGCGCTGGTCTTGTACAGGACGTTTACCGACATTTTCGTCTCCTCAGGTGTTCGGGTTGGGGTGGAACCTACATCGCAAACAATTAGATTGTGCGCAATTGAAATTTGCATGCCTCACATTTAATTGTTCGCAATTGAATGTACGGCCGCCCGATCCCAGAATGGAGGAAACCGCGTGAGATTCTCGATGCCCCGGAAATTATCGGCGCTGGACCCGCAGCGCCTCGACAATCAGATCTGCTTCGCGGTCTATTCGGCCGCGCATGCCTTCAACCGGGTCTACAAGCCGCTGCTGGACCGGCTCGGCCTGACCTACCCGCAATATCTGGTGATGCTGGTGCTGTGGGAGCGCGACGACGTGCCGGTCAAGGACATCGGCGAAAAGCTGTTCCTGGATTCGGGCACGCTGACGCCGCTGCTCAAGCGCCTCGAGGCCGCCCACCTCGTCAAGCGCACGCGCTCGCGCGAGGACGAACGTCAGGTGCTGATCGCGCTGACCCCGCAGGGCCATGCCTTGAAGGAAAAAGCGCGCGCCGTGCCGCAGTCGATCCTGGCGGCGTCGGACTGCTCGGTGTCGGAGCTGGTCGCGATGAAGGACGAGATCGTGGCGCTGCGGGATCGGTTGAATGCGGTGATCGGGGAGTAGGGGGGAGTTCGCTGGAAACTAGGACAGCCGCTTCTTCGTGAAGGCGCGGCCGGAGTGGGACTTCAGGTACTTCTCAAATTCGAGCGCTTTGTACTTGTCGGGGAACGCGCAGTACCAGATCAGCTTCCACGGTCTGAACTTGGCGGTATGGGTGGATCTGCCCGCATTATGCTCCGGAACCCGGCGCTTCAAATCCTCCGTGGCCCCAACGTATTCCTCCTCGGGAAATTCGACGCTGCGGAGGAGGTAGACGTACCACATTGACGGAGATCGCCTGGGGTAGTCGTTAGGTGGGGGTCTCATCAGTCCGTCTTCGCCCTATGGGCTTCGCCGGACACCACGCTTCGCCCTTCGAGCTCCGCGCGGCTGCGCCACGCGTAGCCCGAAGGGCGAAGCGTGGTGGAGCCAGGCGGGATCGAACCGCCGACCTCTTGCATGCCATGCAAGCGCTCTCCCAGCTGAGCTATGGCCCCTTAGTCTTCCAGTTGGGAGGATCCTGGTGGATCACTCCCGACCGCCGAGCCTGGTGACTCGCGCGGTGCACCCTTTTTCACAGATCAGGGCTGATCTCAAGTCTCTTCATCACCTCCGACATCACCAATGATGTCCGTGACGTCCTCATCGCCCTCCTCGTCGTCGGCGATAAAGGTCGAATCATCGTCGTCATCGTCCTCGATGGTCTCGTCGACCTCGATGTCGTCCTCGGATTCGGGCACCGCGGCCTTGACCTTGCCGGTGTTTTCCTCGGCGTCGGCCTCCTCGAGCGAGACCTCTTCGACTTCTGCCGGCTCCGGCGTGGTGTCGGCAGCCGGCGTGTGGCGAGGTTCGGCGCCGCGAGTCGCGCGGGCCGGCGCCACAGGCGCGATCGGGACGACTTCGCCGGTATAGGGCGAGATCACCGGATTCTTGTTGAGGTCATAGAACTTCTTGCCCGTGGTCGGGCAAATACGTTTGGTTCCGAGTTCGGACTTGGCCACGGCAGGAATCCTGGGAATGTCTGAAAAGCGGTGTTTCACTTGGCTAGTTGGCGGCCCGCTGTCAATAGCGCATTACGGGAGAAAGACATGCCCGTGACGGCGGGCAGACCTTGTGGTACCTGCCCCGCGAGCCCCGCAGGGATGTTTCGGGCCTATCCAAGGACACAAACTTGACTGATTCCGACAAGCCGACGCCGCTTCAGTCGCGCGCAAGCGGTCCCCTGACCGGGAAAGTACGGGTCCCCGGGGACAAGTCGATCTCCCACCGTGCCCTCATCCTGGGCGCGCTTGCGGTCGGAGAGACCCGGATTTCGGGCCTGCTCGAGGGCGAGGACGTCCTCAACACCGCCAAATCCATGCAGGCGCTGGGCGCCAGGGTCGAGCGCACCGGCGATTTCGCCTGGAAGGTGAATGGCGTCGGCGTCGCCGGCTTCGCCGAGCCCAGGGCGCCGCTTGATTTCGGCAACTCCGGTACCGGCTGCCGGCTCGTCATGGGCGCCGTCGCCGGCTGCCCGATTTCGGCGATTTTCGACGGCGATGCCTCGCTGCGCAGCCGCCCCATGCGCCGGATCCTCGACCCGCTCGAGAAGATGGGCGCCAAAGTGGTGTCCGGCGGCGAGGGCGGCCGTCTGCCGCTGACCGTCCAGGGCGCGCGCGATCCGCTGCCGATCACCTACAAGACCCCGGTCGCCTCTGCCCAGATCAAATCCGCCGTGCTGCTGGCGGGCCTGGCCGCGCCCGGCACCACGACGGTGATCGAGACCGAGGCCAGCCGCGACCATACCGAGCTGATGCTGAAGCACTTTGGCGCCGACATCACTTCCGCGCAGGAGGGTCAGCACGGCCGCCGCATCACGCTGGTGGGTCAGCCCGAGCTGCACGGCGCCACCGTCGTGGTGCCCGCCGATCCCTCCTCTGCCGCCTTCCCAATCGTTGCCGCGCTGATCGTCGAAGGTTCTGATGTCGTCCTGTCCGACGTGATGACCAATCCGCTGCGCACGGGCCTGTTCACCACGCTGCGTGAAATGGGTGCCTCGATCGAGGAAAGCGAAGTCCGTGGTGACGCCGGCGAGCCCATGGCGCAGCTGCGCGTGCGCGCGTCGAAACTGCGCGGCGTCGAGGTGCCGCCGGAGCGCGCGCCCTCGATGATCGACGAATATCTCGTGCTGGCGGTGGCGGCTTCCTTCGCCGAGGGCACGACCATCATGCGCGGCCTCCAGGAGCTGCGCGTCAAGGAATCCGATCGGCTTGAGGCCACCGCCGACATGCTCCGCGTCAACGGCGTCAAGGTCGACGTCTCCGGCGACGATCTGATTGTCGAGGGCCGCGGCCATGTTCCCGGAGGCGGCACTGTCGCCACGCACATGGATCATCGCATCGCGATGTCCGCGCTGGTGATGGGCTGCGCCTCCGACCAGCCCGTAACCGTCGACGACACCGCCTTCATCGCCACCAGTTTTCCGGACTTCATCCCGATGATGCGTTCGCTTGGGGCCGAGTTTTCATGATCATCGCCATCGACGGGCCCGCGGCCTCGGGCAAGGGGACGCTCGGCAAGCGGCTCGCCCATCATTACGGCTATCGTCATCTCGATACCGGCGTCATTTATCGCGCGGTGGCCTATGCCGTAATGGAATCCGGTCATGATCTCCGGGACGAGGCGGCTGCGGTGCAGGCTGCGCTGGAGCTTGATCCCGAAAAGTTCGGCAATCCCGCCCTGAAGACCCAGGAGGCCGGCGAGGGCGCCTCGATCGTCTCGGCGATCCMCAGGGTTCGCGAGGTCCTGCTCAATTTCCAGCGGCAATTCGCCGCCGATCCGCCCGGCGCCGTGCTCGACGGCCGGGACATTGGAACCGTGATCTGCCCCCATGCCGACGTGAAGATCTTCGTCGTGGCCGACCCCAGGGTCCGCGCCCACCGCCGGACCATGGAGGCCAAGGCGAGGGGCGAGGAGGCGGACGAGGCGGCGGTGCTCGCTGACATCATCCGGCGCGACGAGCGCGACAAGAACCGGCCGATTGCGCCCTTGAAACCGGCCCCGGATGCTTACTTGCTAGATAACTCCCAACTGGATATAGAAGGCGGCGTCCGGGCCGCCATCGACATTATCGAGGCCGTCCGAGCGGGCCGGTCGCGGGGTTAAGCCGCCGCCGTCATTGGAGGAAGCGCCCGCTCCCGCTCTTTGAGGTCGATAACCCCGGTCCCCTGTTTGGGCCCGGCGCGATCCAGGCTCCGGACCAAGATTTCCACGTATCGAACGCGCGGGCCTCAGCCGGCCCGCCTCCGCTGTTCCGCCTCCATGCCGGAGCAACGAGCGGTCGCTCGAAGGTCTTGCGGACCTTCCGACACTGCGTGTGCGATGCGCCCATGAACCCAACGGCCGGCACGACATCCGCAACTGGAGAACAAATGGCTTCGATTTCTGCTGATACCTATAGCCCGTCGCGCGACGATTTCGCCGCGATGCTCGACGAGTCCTTCGCAGGTGGCAACCTGCAGGAGAGCTCCGTCGTCAAGGGCAAGGTGGTTGCAATTGAAAAAGACATGGCCGTCATCGACGTCGGCCTGAAGACCGAGGGCCGCGTTGCCCTGCGCGAATTTTCCGGCCCCGGCCGTGAGAGCGAGATCAAGGTCGGCGACGAGGTCGAAGTGTTCCTCGATCGCATCGAGAACGCCCTCGGCGAAGCCGTGTTGTCGCGCGACAAGGCGCGCCGCGAAGAGAGCTGGGGCAAGCTCGAGAAGGCCTTCCAGAACAACGAGAAGGTCAACGGCGTCATCTTCAACCAGGTCAAGGGCGGCTTCACCGTCGACCTCGACGGTGCCGTGGCCTTCCTGCCGCGCTCGCAGGTCGACATCCGTCCGATCCGCGACGTTGCGCCGCTGATGAACAACTCGCAGCCGTTCCAGATTCTCAAGATGGATCGCCGCCGCGGCAACATCGTCGTCTCCCGCCGCACGGTGCTGGAAGAGACCCGCGCCGAGCAGCGTCAGGAGTTGGTGCAGAACCTCGAAGAGGGTCAGGTCATCGACGGCGTGGTCAAGAACATCACCGATTACGGTGCGTTCGTTGATCTCGGCGGTATCGACGGTCTGCTGCACGTCACCGACATCGCGTGGCGCCGCGTCAACCACCCGACCGAGGTGCTCTCGATCGGCCAGACCGTGAAGGTCAAGATCATCAAGATCAACCACGAGACGCACCGCATCTCGCTGGGCATGAAGCAGCTGCTGGACGATCCGTGGCAGGGCATCGAAGCCAAGTACCCGCTGGGTGCCCGCTTCACCGGCCGCGTCACCAACATCACCGACTACGGTGCGTTCGTCGAGCTCGAGCCGGGCATCGAAGGCCTGATCCACGTCTCCGAGATGTCGTGGACCAAGAAGAACATGCACCCCGGCAAGATCGTTTCGACCTCGCAGGAAGTCGAAGTGCAGGTGCTGGAAGTCGATTCCGTCAAGCGCCGCATCTCGCTCGGCCTCAAGCAGACCATGCGCAACCCGTGGGAGGTCTTCGTCGAAGGTCACCCGACCGGTTCGGTGGTCGAGGGCGAAGTCAAGAACAAGACCGAGTTCGGTCTGTTCCTGGGCCTCGAGGGCGACGTCGACGGCATGGTCCATCTCTCCGACCTCGACTGGAAGCTTCCGGGCGAGCAGGTGATCGACAACTACAAGAAGGGCGACGTGGTGAAAGCCGTGGTGCTCGATGTGGACGTCGAGAAGGAGCGCATCTCGCTCGGCATCAAGCAGCTCGAAGGCGACCCCTTCGCCGAGCCGGGCGATGTCAAGAAGGGCGCGGTCGTGACCTGCGAAGTGCTCGAAGTGAAGGAAAGCGGCATCGAGGTGAAGATCACCGGTACCGACTTCTCGACCTTCATCAAGCGTTCAGAGCTCGCCCGTGACCGCAACGACCAGCGCGCCGAGCGCTTCGCCGTCGGCGAGAAGGTCGATGCCCGCGTGATCCAGTTCGACAAGAAGGCCCGCAAGGTCCAGGTGTCGATCAAGGCGCTCGAAGTCGCCGAAGAGAAGGAAGCCATCGCGCAGTACGGCTCCTCCGATTCGGGGGCGACGCTCGGTGACATTCTCGGCACCGCGCTCAAGAACCGCGACAAATAAGCGAAACGCCTGTTTCGCAACCATCAAAGCCCCGGCGCGAGCCGGGGCTTTTTTGTTGAGGCAGCATACTCAACTGTCGTCCCGGGGCGCGCGACTTGTCCGCCGTAGCTCGAAGAGCGAAGGCGGAAGCGCGAGCCCGGGACCCATAACCACAGGATCGAGTTTGGCGAAGACTCGTGGTTGCCAACTCGCGCGACAACTTCTCCCTGGGGGTATGGGTCCCCGCGCCCGTGCGCAATTGCGCACTAGGCGGGGATGACATCTGAGTGCTTGGCTACCATCCGGGCTACACCAGCCTTGTTTTCTTCAAATTACGCCGCAATTGATGTATCCAGATAAGCCAATGGTCACGCTGTGACGGCACAACGCGCCCAGCCTTTCATTTGGAGATATTCCGATGTCGCTCGATTCGGACATCATCGTCGATCGCCGCAGGATTCGTCGTAAGCTGACGTTCTGGCGCGTGATGGCTGCGCTGATCGCGATCGCGGCGATTGCGGGCTTCGCGCTGATCGCAACACCTGGTGCGCGCGGCACGTTCGCATCCGCCGGCTCGATCGCGCGGGTCCAGATCGATGGCCTGATCCGCAGCGACTCCGATCGCACCCAGGCGCTGGAGCGACTGGAGAACTCGCAGGCCGCCGCCGTCATCATTCACATCAACTCGCCCGGTGGCACCACCGCCGGTTCCGAGCAGCTTTACGATTCGCTTGTGAGGCTGAAGGCGAAGAAGCCGCTCGTCGTCGTGGTCGAAGGCCTCGCCGCGTCCGGCGGTTACATCACCGCGATTGCGAGCGACCACATCATTGCCCAGCAGAGCTCGCTGGTCGGTTCGATCGGCGTGCTGTTCCAGTTTCCCAACGTCACGGAGCTGCTGAAGACCGTCGGTGTGAAGGTCGAGGAGGTGAAATCCTCGCCGCTGAAGGCCGCGCCGAACGGTTTTGAGCCGACCAGCCCCGAGGCACGCGCCGCGCTCGATGCGCTGGTGAAGGATTCCTATGCCTGGTTCAAGGGATTGGTGAAGGAGCGGCGTGGCATGGATGACACGCAGCTCGAAAAAGTCGCCGATGGCCGCGTTTTCACCGGACGCCAGGCGATCGATCTCAAGCTGATCGATCAGCTCGGCGACGAGAAGACCGCCGTGACCTGGCTGGTCGAGCAGAAGGGCGTCAAGAAGGGCCTCACCGTCCGCGATTACAAGCTGCAGCCCCGCTTTGGCGATCTGCCGTTCCTCAAGACGGCGGCTGTCGTCACGCTGGAAGCGCTTGGTTTAGGCTCGATTGCGCATCAGATCGGGCAAACCGGCGTCGCGCAGGCCGTCGATCGGCTTGGAATGGATGGAATGCTGGCCCTGTGGCAGCCGGCTGCGTCAAATTGATGGAACCGGGCGAGCTTCAGAGGCTTTTCCCGTCTGGCGGGTAGCGGGGCAGCCCGCTTTTTCGGCATTTGTCACGCAAATTCCCGACGCCCAACCTTCATTTAGCGTCTTGACAGATCACAGTATTTTCACGGAAATGGTCATCCGCACGCTTCCGGGTCCTATCTCTCGATGATCAAATCCGAACTTGTTCAGCGTATCGCCGAGCACAACCCGCATCTGTACCAGCGGGATGTCGAGAACATTGTGAATGCGATTCTCGAAGAGATCGTAGCGGCTCTCGCGCGCGGTGATCGCGTCGAGTTGCGCGGCTTCGGTGCCTTCTCGGTCAAGCATCGCCCTGCGCGCGCAGGGCGTAATCCGCGCACCGGCGCCCATGTGCCCGTCGATCAGAAGAGCGTTCCGTTCTTCAAGACCGGCAAGGAAATGCGCGAACGGCTGAACCGCGACCATCCGGATCCAGGCGCGCCAGACTGAGACCGGCGTCAGGGTTTTCCGCGGTCGCGAGAGAAGCGGCCGGAAGCTTGATTCAAGGCGAGCGAAGCGAGATGCGAAAGTTCCTGACCGCGCTGATCGTGATTCCGTTGGGCCTGATCCTGGTGACCTTTGCCGTCGCCAACCGGCATTTCGTCACGGTCTCTTTCGATCCCTTCATTACGAACGACCCGTCATTCTCGGTGACGTTGCCGCTGTTCCTGCTCCTCATCCTGGTGGCGGCCCTCGGGGTCCTCGCGGGCGGCTGCGCTGTCTGGTTCGGCCAGCGGCGCTGGCGCCGCGCGGCGCGCCGGAATGATGCGGAGGCACGGRCTGCCAGGACCGAATTGGCCGATCTGCGGGCCCAGGCGGCCGCAGCGAAGCCCCAGCCCCAGCGCCTCCCCGTTCCCTTCGGGGTTGGCCTTTACGGGCGCATCGGGCGAGACAAGCAGCGCGCGACGTTGTAGAAGCGGCCGCAACCGAAAACCCGGTTTTCCGGCCGCAGACCCGCGGCCTTCACCTGCTTTGAGACCATGTCCCTGCTCGTCAAAATCTGCGGCCTGTCCACGCGCGAGACGCTCGAAACAGCGCTCGACGCCGGCGCCGACATGGTGGGGTTCGTGTTCTTTCCGCCGTCGCCGCGGCACGTCTCTCTGGAGCTTGGCCGCGACCTCGGCCGCCAGGTGAAGCGGCGCGCGCTCAAGGTCGCGCTCACGGTCGATGCCGATGACGCCACGCTCGACAACATCATGGACGCGCTGTCGCCGGATATCCTTCAGCTCCACGGCAAGGAGAGCGTCGCGCGCCTGCGCGACATCAAGCAGCGGTTCGGCCGTCCGGTGATGAAAGCGGTGCCGGTCGCAACCGCCGCCGATCTCGCCGTGCTGCCTGGCTACGCAGAGGTTGCCGATCGCATCCTGTTCGACGCGCGGGCGCCAAAGGACGCGACACGTCCCGGCGGCCTCGGCGCCGCCTTCGATTGGCATCTGCTCGAAAACCTGGAACTCAAGCTGCCGTATATGGTCTCGGGCGGACTTGATGCCCACAACGTCGCCGAGGCCCTTCGGGTCACGCGCGCCGGCGGCGTCGACGTTTCCTCCGGTGTCGAGAGCGCCTCCGGCGTCAAGGATCCCGAGATGATCAAGGCCTTCATTCGCGCCGCGCGCGCCACCCAAGATGCAAGTCAAGAGTTGAGCGTTCGATGAACATCGCCAAACCAAATTCCTGCCGCAGCGGTCCCGACGAGCGCGGGCACTTCGGCATTTTCGGCGGCCGCTTCGTCGCCGAAACCCTGATGCCGCTGATCCTCGACCTGGAGAAGGCCTACACAGCGGCCAAGGCCGATCCGGCCTTCCAGGCCGAGATGAACGGCTACCTCAAGAACTATGTCGGCCGGCCCTCGCCGCTCTATTTCGCCGAGCGCCTTACCGAGCATCTCGGCGGCGCCAAGATTTACCTCAAGCGCGAAGAGCTCAACCACACCGGTTCGCACAAGGTGAACAACGTGCTCGGCCAGATCATGCTGGCACGGCGCATGGGCAAGAAGCGCATCATCGCCGAGACCGGCGCCGGCCAGCACGGCGTTGCTACCGCGACGCTGTGCGCGCGCTTCGGCCTCGAATGCGTGGTCTATATGGGCGCGGTCGACGTCGAGCGGCAGCAGCCTAACGTCATCCGCATGGAGATGCTGGGCGCAACCGTGGTCCCCGTGCAGTCAGGCACGCGCACGCTGAAGGACGCCATGAACGAGGCGCTGCGCGACTGGGTCACCAACGTGCACAACACCTTCTACTGTATCGGCACGGTGGCGGGCCCGCACCCCTATCCGACGCTGGTGCGCGACTTCCAGTCCATCATCGGCAACGAGACCAAGACGCAGATGCAGGAGGTCGAGGGACGCCTGCCGGATTCGCTGGTCGCCTGCATCGGCGGCGGCTCGAACGCGATGGGCCTGTTTCATCCGTTCCTCGACGATCCCTCCGTCGAAATCTTTGGCGTCGAAGCGGCCGGCCATGGGCTCACGCAACTGCATGCGGCCTCGATCGCGGGCGGCCGTCCCGGCGTGCTGCACGGCAACCGCACTTATCTCTTGATGGATGCAGACGGCCAGATCCAGGACGCGCATTCGATCTCCGCCGGCCTCGACTATCCGGGCATCGGCCCCGAGCATTCCTGGCTGCACGAGATCGGCCGCGTCAACTATCTCTCCGCGACCGATGACGAGGCGCTCGCAGCATTCCAGTTGCTGTCGCGGCTGGAAGGCATCATCCCCGCGCTCGAGCCCGCGCATGCCATCGCCAAGGTGATGGAGCTCGCGCCGAAGCGGCCGAGAGATCACCTGATGGTCGTCAATCTCTCCGGCCGCGGCGACAAGGACGTCCCGCAGGTCGGCGACATCCTGAGGGGCAAGAGCAAGTGACCACGCGTATCGACACCCGTTTCGCCGAGCTGAAGAAAGCGGGCCGCTCGGCCTTCGTCACCTATGTGATGGCCGGCGATCCCGATCTCGCGACGTCGCTCGATATCGTCAAGGCGCTGCCCAAGGCAGGCGCCGACGTCATCGAACTCGGCATTCCCTTCACCGATCCGATGGCCGATGGTCCCTCGATTCAGGCTGCAGGTCTGCGCGCGCTCAAGAACGGCATGACCTTGAAGAAGACGCTGGAACTGGTGCGCGACTTCCGCAAGGACGACAACGTCACGCCGCTGGTGCTGATGGGCTATTACAATCCGATCTACATTTACGGCGTCGACAAGTTTTTGGCCGATGCCAAGACGGCCGGCGTTGACGGCCTGATCATCGTCGATTTACCGCCGGAGGAAGACGACGAGCTCTGCATTCCCGCGCTGAAGGCGGGTCTGAACTTCATTCGCCTCGCGACCCCGACCACGGACGACAAGCGCCTGCCCGCGGTACTCGCGAACACATCAGGCTTTGTCTACTACGTCTCAATCGCCGGCATTACCGGTGCCGCGGCGGCGGACGCGAATGCCGTCGGTGAAGCTGTCGCGCGCATCAAGCGGCATACCAAGCTGCCGATCTGCGTTGGTTTTGGCATCCGCACGCCAGAGGCGGCGCGCGCCATTGCCGAGAAGGCCGATGGTTCGGTGGTCGGCACGGCACTGGTCGATGCACTCAAGAACAGCCTCGATGCCGAGGGTCGCGCGACCGCCAAAACTGTTAACGCCGTGGCCGAGCTGACGGCGGCCCTGGCCCAGGGTGTCAAGGGCGCGAAAGCTGCGGCCGAATAGGCCATAATTCCGCTTCTGGGGCGGGCGAACACGGCGGCTTGCCGGGCAGAGGCCCGGCCGCCATATATCCTTCAGGCGGCCCTTCCGCGGGGCTCGCACATCGGAGCAAACCATGAACTGGCTTACCAATGTGGTCCGGCCGAAGATCCGCAACATGCTGCGGCGGGAGACGCCGGAGAATCTGTGGATCAAGTGCCCGGATTCCGGACAGCTCGTGTTCTACAAGGACGTCGAGGCCAACCAGTTCGTCATCCCCGGCTCGAACTACCACATGCGCATGGGCGCGGTGGCGCGTCTGAAGTCGATCTTCGACAACGAGACCTGGTACGATGTCGCGCTGCCCGACGTCACGCCCGATCCGCTCAAGTTCCGTGACGAGAAGAAATACGTCGACCGCATCAAGGATGCCCGCGCGCGCACCAATCTGAACGATGCGATCAAGGTCGGCTATGGCAAGCTCGAAGGCGCCGCCGTCGTCGTCGCCGTGCAGGATTTCGATTTCATGGGCGGCTCGCTCGGCATGGCCGCGGGCGAAGCGATCGTGCGCGGGCTGGAGCTCGCGGTCGAGAAGAAGTCGCCGTTCATCGTGTTCGCCGCGTCCGGCGGCGCGCGCATGCAGGAAGGCATCCTGTCGCTGATGCAGATGCCGCGCACCACGGTCGCGGTGCAGATGCTGCGCGAAGCGAAACAGCCCTACATCGTCGTGCTGACCAACCCGACCACCGGCGGCGTCACCGCGTCCTACGCGATGCTGGGCGATGTCCAGATCGCCGAGCCCGGCGCGCTGATCGGCTTCGCCGGCGCGCGCGTGATCGAGCAGACCATTCGCGAGAAATTGCCGGAAGGCTTCCAGCGCGCCGAATATCTGAAGGATCACGGCATGGTCGACATGGTCGTGCATCGTCACGAACTGCGCCCGACCCTGGCGCGGCTGTGCCGCCTGCTGACCAAGGCGCCGGCGCAGGAAGGCGCATCGAAATCGGTGCAGCCGGTGGTCAGTCCGGCGCAGATCGTTTCGGCCGCCGAGACGGCGCCGGCCGCGCCGCACGCGTGAACGCGTCCTCTGACAGCGCAAAGCCGCCGCTCGGTGAATTGATCGGGCGGCTCTCGGCCCTGCATCAGAAGCGCATCGATCTTGGGCTGGAGCGGATGCACCGCCTGCTCGAGCGGCTCGGCCACCCCGAACGCAAGCTGCCGCCGGTGATCCACATCGCCGGCACCAACGGCAAGGGCTCGACGCTCGCTTATCTGCGCGCGACGCTGGAGGCCGCCGGCCTGCGTGTTCACGCCTACACCTCGCCCTATCTGGTCCGCATCAACGAATGTTTTCGCCTGGGCCGCGTCGGCGGTGGCGCGCTGGTCGGCGACGATGAGTTGCGCGCGGCGCTGGAAGAGGTCGAGCGCGTCAATGCCGGCGAAGCCGCGACCGTGTTCGAGCTGAAGACCGCCGCGGCGTTTCATCTGTTCGCGCAGAACCCGGCCGATGTCGTGCTGCTCGAAGTCGGCCTCGGCGGCCGGCTCGATTCGACCAATGTGGTCGATACGCCGGCGGCGTGCGTGATCACACCGATCAGCATGGATCATATGGATTTCCTCGGCGACACGCTGACCTCGATCGCGGGCGAGAAGGCGGCGATCATCAAGCGCGGCGTGCCCGTGATTTGCGCCGAGCAGACGGGCGAGGCGATGGCCGTGCTCGAGGCGCAGGCCAAGCGCATGCGCGCGCCGCTGTTCGCCGCGGGCGAGAGCTGGCACGTCAGTGTCGAGCACGGGCGTCTGGTCTATTCCGACGATCGCGGCCTGATGGATCTGGCGGCGCCGCGCCTGTTCGGCCGTCACCAGTTCGACAATGCGGGCCTTGCGATCGCGACGCTACGCGCGATTCCGGCTTTCAAGGTCAACCAGGCGGCGTTCGAGGCGGGCATCGTCGGCGCCGAATGGCCGGCGCGGATGCAGCGCATCACCTCGGGCGAGCTGCTCGCGCTCGGACCGCAGGGCTCGGAGATCTGGCTCGACGGCGGCCACAACGCCGAAGGCGGGCGCGTCGCGGCGGCCGCTCTCGGCGATCTCGAAGAGCGGGTGTCGCGGCCGCTGGTCGTGATCGCGGGCATGATGGCCAACAAGGACGCGCAAGGTTTTCTCGCCAATTTCGCCGGCCTGACCCGTCACATCATCGCGGTGCCGATCCCCGACACCGAAAATGCAATGCCGGTCGACCGCCTCGCGGATGCCGCGCGCAGCCTCGGCATGCGCGTCGAGACCGCGCCCGGGATCGAAGCCGCGCTGCGCGGCTTGGCGAAGCTCGCCTACGAGGTGCCGCCGCGCATCCTGATCACCGGCTCGCTTTATCTTGCCGGCCACGTGCTCGGCATCAACGGCACGCCTCCTGCATAAGGTTGCGTAGCCCGGATGGAGCGAAGCGCAATCCGGGAATCGCGCCACAAGCAATGACGGCCCCGGATTACGCTTCGCTCCATCCGGGCTACAGGAATCTCAATGCGTTTTGCCGCGATTGCCGACGTCCACGGAAACCATCTCGCGCTGGAGGCGGTGCTTGCCGACATTCGCGCGCAGGGCATCGCCGACATCGTCAATCTCGGCGACATGCTGAGCGGCCCGCTCGATGCGCGCCGGACCATCGAGATCCTGATGCAGCTCGACGCCGTGCACGTGCTCGGCAATCACGACCGCTACCTGCTCGACCGCCCGCCGGAAAAGATGGGATCGTGGGATCGTCCCGCCTACGAAGCGCTCAATGCCGCGCAACTCGACTGGCTGCGCGCACAGCCGATGACGCGGGTGTTTCGCGAGCAGGTTTTCCTCTGTCACGCGACGCCTGATGACGACGAAGTCTATTGGCTCGATACCGTGCATCCCGACGGCACGGTGGCGCTATCGCCGCTCGACCGCATCGAGCAGTTCGCGCAAGGCATCACCCAATCGCTGATCCTCTGCGCGCACACGCATCTCGCCCGCGCGGTCCGGCTGCGCGACAGCCGGCTGATCGTCAATCCCGGCAGCGTCGGCAGCCCCGGCTATCGCGACGTGCATCCATTCCCGCATGTCGTCGAAGCCGGTACGCCGCACGCGCGCTATGCGATCCTTGAGCTCGTTGACGGTGTTTGGCAGGTGACGTTCCGCCAGATCGCTTACGACCATGAGCCGATGGCCGCGCTCGCGCGCCGCAACAATCAGCCGGAACTGGCAAATGCGCTGGCGACGGGCTGGATCGAGTAGACGGCTCTGTAGCCCGGATGGAGCGAAGCGCAATCCGGGAATCTTGCCATAAGCGACGGCCGCCCCGGATTACGCTGCGCTCCATCCGGGCTACGGTTGGACTTCTTGAGAAGTGCACTCATTGTCGGCGTACATAACAAAGAGGGAGCGCGCCATGGATGACGGAGATGTCTGGCGACACGAATATGCTATCGAGACGTCCGCAACCGCAGGGACGATCTGGAGCATCTTCCGCGATGTGCCCGGTTGGAAAACCTGGAACGCAGGTATCGAGCAGATCGACATTGACGGGCCATTTGCGGCCGGGACCTGGTTCACGATGAAGCCTCCCGGCGAGGAGGCGCTGCGCTCGCAGCTGATCGAGGTCCGCGAGAACGCGTGCTTCATCGACGAAACGCGGGTCGGCGATCTCGTCATCAAGGTTGCCCATCGCATCGAATCCCTTGGGGCAGGGCGCACGCGGATCGTTTACGCCGTTGACGCGCGAGGGCCCCAAGCGTCCGAGATTGGTCCGGCTGTCGCGTCGGACTTTCCCGATGTTCTCGCCAGTCTCGCCAAACTCGCCGAAACGAGATCGGCGTGATTGCCGTCGAGCAAAAATAAAACGGCCGGCATGTTGCCGGCCGTTGAAGAATTCTCAGTTACACGCGAAGCGGATCAGACCGCAGAGGTGATCCACTGCTGAAGCTTCGCCTTCGGCGCTGCGCCGACCTGGCGGGAGGCCATCTCGCCGCCCTTGAAGATCATCAGCGTCGGGATCGACATCACGCCGTATTTCGACGCGGTCTTCGGGCTCTCGTCGACGTTGAGCTTCACGATCTTAACCTTGTCGCCCATCGCGCCGGCGATCTCGTCAAGCGCAGGTGCGATCATGCGGCAGGGGCCGCACCATTCGGCCCAGAAATCGACGACCACGGGGCCGTTCGCCTTGAGCACTTCGGCTTCGAAATCGGTGTCGGAAACCTTGCCAACGGCCATTGGAGTACCTCACTCGGTTGAAAGAATCGGCGCGGATGGGAATCGCGCCTGGGATCATGGCGTCAACCTATGAACGGCCCCTTGCCGGGTCAAGGACGCTCACGCCGACATGAAGGGATGCCAGCGCCGCGTCCAGCGCGGGGGCTGAAATCTCCATATATTCAAGGGCCTCGGTCCAGAGCAGGACGGCCCTGATCGGCTTTTGGGGATAGAGCCGCGCCAGCACCGCCCGGTACAGCGCAAGCTGCCGGACATAGGCGGCGGGCGCCTCCGCGGCGCTTTTGGGCGCCGCCTGGTTGGTTTTGAAATCGACGATCAGAACCTCATCCGGACGGACGACCAGCCGGTCAATCTGCCCCGACACCAGCGCTGGCGGCCGCCCCGGCCGGTCCAATCGGCCGACGATCGAGACCTCGGCACGGCTGCCGGCGGCAAACACCGGGGCAAAGCGTGGTTCGGCGATCAGGGCGAGAACCTTGTCGGCCAGCGCGGTCCGGTCGGCCTCCGTCCAGTCGGGCGCGTTGCGCGCCATGAAGCCAAGCGCGGCCTCGCGCCGGCGCTCGGGGGCGATGTCGGGGAGGGATTGCAGCAGCCGGTGCACCAGCGTGCCGCGCTGCAGCGCCACCGCGCGCGACTGCACCGATTCGCCTGACCGCACGCTACGGCCGTCCTCGGCCGACTGGCCGGAGGGGCGCACTGGATCGTCATCGACGCTCTCGTGCGGTAACGGCATCCGCAGCCAGTCCGGCAATGCGATCGATTGATCCACCGCCATCGCAGGCGTGCCGAGCGCCCCGACATCCTCCGACCGGGCGAATCGGGTCACCTTGCCGAGCGGCGTCTCGATCGTCTGCTTGTCCAGGCCCGAGCCGGTGAGCCCGGTGTCGATGAGGTCATACCAGCTCAGCTTGCGGACCGTCTTCATGTTGCCGGGCATGCAGCCGCCGACGATCAGCCGATCGGCCGCGCGCGTCATCGCGACATAGAGCAGGCGGCGATACTCGTCCTCGGTCTCCTCGATCATGGCCTTGCGTGCGTCGGCGACGGGCTTGGGATCATCGGCCTTGCGCCCGGCCCAGACCACGACTTCGCCGCCATTGCCGTGCGGCACGTGGATCAGCCGGACCCGCTGCGAATCCGCGGGCGATGATGTCGTGTCGACCATGAACACGACAGAGGCCTCCAGGCCCTTGGCGCCGTGCACCGTCATCACCCGCACCTCGTCGCGCGAGATCTCCATGTCGCGCTTCACCTCGGTGTCGGCCGAGCGCAGCCAGGCCATGAAACCCTGCAGCGAGGCCGGTGCCTTGCGCTCGTAATTCAGCGCCAGCTCCAGGAACTCGTCGAGCGCGTCGTTGGCCTCATGGCCGAGCCGGCGCAGGATCCGCGCGCGCCCGCCGTCGCCGCCGAGCAGCCAGGCGTAGAAGGCGAACGGAGTCTCGTCGCGCGACCGCGCCTCGCAGGCTTCAAGCCGCCGCAGCGCCGTGGCGAACGTCTCGCTTGTGGCGGCATGCTCGCCAAGCGCGCGGCGCAGCGATCCCTTGCGGCCCCAGGCGAGCTGGAACAGATCGTCGTCATCGAGCCCGAACAGAGGGCTCTTCAGCGCAACCGCGAGCGCGAGATCGTCCTGCGGCAGTAGTAGCGCATCCGCAAGATTCATCAGGTCGATGATCGCGATGTGCTCGGTCAGCTTCAGCCGGTCGGCGCCGGCGACCGGAACGTTGGCGTGCTTCAGCGCCTGGATCACGGCGTCGAAGGCATTGCCGCGCCGGCGCACCAGGATCAGCATGTCGCCATAGCGCAGGGGGCGGCGCTCGCCTTCGTGTCCCGTCAGCGTGCCGCTCTCGACCAGTTGCTTGATCTCGGTCTGGATGCGGCGGGCGAGCTTCACCTCGGGGCTGGTGGCGGCGACGCCATCGAACGGCGCGCGCCAGCCCTCGATCTCCTGCCTGTCATCAGGCTCGGCGAGATCCCACAGCTCGATCACGCTCGGGCCCGCATCGGCGAGCGCATTGTGCAGGGGATGGCCGATCTCGACCGAATGGATGCTCTTGTAGATCTGGGGCTCGCGGAAGACGTGGTCGACCGAGTGCAGGATCGCCGCGCCCGAGCGGAACGAATAGGTGAAGGCGACCGGATCGAATTTCAGCCCGGCGGCGGTAAACTTGCGGTGCAGTTCGCGCCGGCGCGCGTCGAATTCTCGGGGTTGGGCGCCCTGAAAGGAGAAGATCGACTGCTTCTCGTCGCCGACGGCAAAGACGGTGCGGTTCAACCCTTCGCGCGCGCCTTCGCCCGCGGTGAACTCGGAAATGATGTGCGCGACGATGTCCCACTGCCGCGGGCTCGTGTCCTGGGCTTCGTCGATCAGGACGTGATCGACGCCGCGGTCGAGCTTGTAATGCACCCAGCCTGAAGAGACGCGGTTCAGCATCGCCAGCGTCTTGTCGATGAGGTCGTCGTAGTCGAGCAGCCCGCGCTCCTGCTTCTCACGGCGGTAGTTTGCGGCGGCCGCGGTCGCGATGTGCAGCAGGGCCGCGGTGCGGTCACGCATGGTCACCGCGCGGCGCTTCTCGATCAATCCGCCGAGGCGCTGCCCCTCGTTCTCGAACAGGCGGGCGACGGATGGGTTGTGATCGCCAAACTTCTTCGTCAGCACCGCCTTGCGCGGCAGCTTTTCGTCGGTGAGGAAGACGCCGAGATAGGCATCGACCTGTGCGGCACCGGAAAACACCTTGGCCTCGCGGAAACGAGCGGCCTGGCTCTTGTCGGAAGAGGTGCCGTCTTCCAGTGCGAAGGCGATGTCATCCCAGCGCGACCGCGGCAGGAACGGACCGTCGAGAATTTCCGTCTCGACGTCCTCGATGCGATCGCTCGCCTCCACGCCCAGCACCGCCGCCATCTGCTCAGCAGCTGCCCCGGCGTTGCCGGCCTCGTCGGTCCAGGCCATGAAATGATCGCGGCTGAGACAGGCCTCGCGCACGACTTCCTTGAAAGTGACGTCGGCCGCACTCGCCATAGCGGTGAGCAGCGCGCGGCCGGTGACGGTCTCCGGATCGCGCGCGGCCTCGAGCAGCACCTTCAGATTGGCGCGCTCCATCATGTCGGTCTGGTCGCGCTCGTCGATCACGGCGAAGCGCGCCGGCACGTTGGCCTCGAACGGAAACTGTTGGAGCAGACGGGTACAGAGCGCGTGGATGGTCTGCACCTTCAGCCCGCCCGGTGTCTCCAGCGCGCAGGCAAACAGCTTTCGCGCTTCGCGGCGCAGTTTTCGATCGGGATGTGGGATGCCGACCGACTTAATCGCCGCGTCGAGCGCGTTGTCGTCCAGCGTGACCCAATGGCCAAGCGTCGTGAACACGCGCTCGGCCATGTTGGCGGCGGCGGCCTTGGTGAAGGTGATGCAGAGGATCTTTTCCGGCGGCACACCCGACAGCAGCAGGCGGATCACCCGCTGCACCAGCACATGGGTCTTGCCCGAGCCGGCATTGGCCGACACGAACGCCGACGCAGTCGGATCGGACGCGCGCGCCTGCCGCGCACGCACCTCGTCGGGAATGGGACGCGGCAGCTTCACCATTCCTCGATCCCCAAACCGCCGGCCGCGGACCATTCCTTGATGCGGGCGAGGTCGTCATAGGTGCCG
Source organism: Bradyrhizobium sp. P3_C3 (assembly GCF_056402655.1). Classification (NCBI taxonomy): domain Bacteria; kingdom Pseudomonadati; phylum Pseudomonadota; class Alphaproteobacteria; order Hyphomicrobiales; family Nitrobacteraceae; genus Bradyrhizobium; species Bradyrhizobium sp. P3_C3. Next base: position 117,383 of record NZ_JBFUGY010000010.1, read on the forward strand.
TAGCGGTTGGTCCACATCGGCAGGTTCAGCGAGGTGTACGCCTGATTCTCGTCTTCGAAGGCGCGGATCAGCGCCTCGAGCTTGGCCCGTGCTTCGGCGGCGGCCGTATCCGGCGGCTGCGGCTCGTCGCCCTGCCTATACTTGAGCTCGAGGATGCGCTCCTCGCCGGGTGGATTGTTGCCGCTCAGGCGCACATAGACGAGCTGGCTGACGGACGAACCCGCGTCGATGTCAGGGAATCCGCCCTCGCGCAGGATCGCCGCTTCCAGCGTGAGCTGCGGCGACAGGCCCATGCGGACCTGCTTGCCGGTCGGCGGCTGCCCGGTCTTGTAGTCGAGGATGGCATAGCTGCCGCCCTGGCGCCGCTCGATGCGGTCGGCGCGGGCGGAGAGCTGGAAGCTGCGGTCGTGGTCGAGCCGGATCGAGATCTCGCCACGCGTCTCCGCGGTGATCGACTCGATCGCGTCGCGGCGTGCCGTCTCCCATTCGCCAAACCAGCGCGCGATGCGCTGGAAGCGCGGCCACCACAGTGCCCGCGCCTCGGGACGCTCCATCAGCGGCGCAAAATACTTTTCGCCGATCGCGCGCAGCACGCGCGCGGGATCGTCGGGCAGGCGCGTGGCGTAGCTCTCCGTGAATTCGCCGAGCGCATCGTGGATCGCCGAGCCGCGGTCGGCGGCCGACAGCGGCATGTCGACGGGGTCGAGCGCGTCGAGCCGCAAAATGTGCTTTGCGTAGATCGTGTAGGGATCACGCAGCCAGTCCTCGATCGCGGTGACCGACATCTTCAGCGGTCGCGTCGCGCGCGGCGGCCGCGGTTCGGGCTGCTTGACCGGCCTGACCTCGGCGGGCTGATCGAGCGCGCCCGCGAACTGCACGTATTTCTCGCCGGCGCGAATCGCCGTCTTCCAGAGCTGGTCGCCTGCGACCGCCTCCAGCCGATGCAGGAAGCGCGAGGCAACCGCCGGCGCGCCGCCGGTCTTGGCGGAATGGGTGAGGATCACCTCGTCGCCGCCGAGCAGTTGCGCGAAGTCGTGTGCGGAGAGGCCGATGCGGCGTTCCGGCAGATCGAGGCCAAGCTCGTGCCGCATCGGCCGGCTGAGCCAGGGATCGATGCGCGGCGCCGGCGGCCAGACGCCTTCGATCAGGCCGCCGATGATGATCCGGTCGGCCTGCATCAGGCGCGATTCCAGCGGGCCGTAGATCTGCAGCCGCGCGCCGGGTCTGTCCCGCCGCCGCACGGCCCGGTCGCTGAACGCGGTCTGGAAGACGTCGGCATAGTCAGGCAGCGTCACCATCAACCCGCTGGTGGTGCCGCCGCGCAGGAGGTCGTCGAAAGCGGCTGCGAGCGCCAGGCCCTCGCGCTCCTCGAAAGCGAGCGGGATGCCCTGCTCGTCGCGCGACAGTTCGATCATGATCTCGCGATGCCGGTGCGCGAGCTCGGCGAAGTCGTACGGTTTCGATGACGCGAGACTCTCGATCGGCGCCAACGCTTGTCGCAGGGCATCGATCAGCGCCTGGATGCGATCGAGGTCCTCTGCCTTCAGACGCGCACGTGGCTCCGCGTGGTGGAGCGCAGAGACCTCCTTGCGCCACAGCTTTGCCAGCTCCTCGCGGAAACGATTGAATTCGCGCAGCAGGCCCGCGGTGCCCGCAGGCGGCCGCGTGCCGCGCAGGACCGCAAGCTCAAGGCCCTCGATCGCCGCCTTCCATGCGCCAGGCAGCCGGCCAAGCCGGCACAGCGGATGCTTCAGCATCGCCAGCAGCGTCGGCGGCTCCAATCCCTTGGTCGCCGCTTCCGATGCCAGACGCGCAAAAACGCCGGCGGACGTTTCCATCAGCACGTCGCCGCCGGAATCGTCGAAGGCGAGATCCCATCGCGTCAGCGCGGCCATCACCCGCCGCGCCAGCGCGCGGTCCGGCGTCACCAGCGCCGCTGATTTGTCGAGATGGCGCGCCTCGCGCATCGCAATGGCGATCGCAAGCGCTTCCATTTCAGGATTGGGGGCTTCGACGACCGCGAGATTCGTCATGCCGCCCACGATCTTCGCGGCGACATCAGGCTGCTTCAGCCGGTCGTGCCAGACTTCCGTCTTGGCCGATGGCCGCATCGATTCCGATGCGAGCAGATCGCGGCCGCCTTCCGCCGGCGGCTGGAGGATGTCGACGTCGCTGCGCTTGATGCCGAAGCGATCCAGCAGCGCGTGCATGGCATATTGCGGATGGTTCGACGCCGGATGCTCGGCGAACTTGCCGAGCGAATCGCGCACGCCGCCGATGCTGCGCCAGGCGTCGTCGTCGAGGTCGGTGTCGAGGCCGGGCAGCACCACGGCGCCATGCGGCAGCGCGGCGACCGCATGCAGGAATTTTGCGGTGGCCGGCATCGAGCCGGTGGAGCCGGCGGCGATCACCGGACCATAGGAATGCGCGGTCAACCGCCTGGCTTCCGCCGCGATCAGGAGGTCGCGCCGCGCCGCGGGCTCGATCCGGTTGATCTCGGCGAGATGGCCGGGCCACGCGATGCGCGCGATCCGCAAAAATTCGAGCGAGTGCTGCCAGTAGCGGTCGAGCATGTCGGGCACGAGGCCGTCGAGCGCGCTCCAGTCGACGCCGCGCGTCACCATGTCGTCGATCAGGCGCGCGAGGTCGCCGGCCAGCGCCAGCGTCGAGGCGGGGCCGCCGACCACCAGCGGGGACAGCACCGGGCCCTTGGCCCAGGCGGCGACGAGCTGCGCCAGCGTCAGCCGCCGTTCCAGCTCGCCAAGCCGCGGCGGAATGTCGAGCGGCGCTGCGCCGGAGAACTGCTCGCCCTCGTCGGCGAAAGCGAGCTCGTCCTCGTCGATGTCGCCGAGCGCGACGATGCGGGGCAGGACCACCGCATCGGCCGCCATCTCATCGAGAAAGATCTCGCGCACGACGCGCATGGCGCGCCTTGTCGGCAGGTACAGCGTGGCATCCGCAAGCCGCGCCGGTTCCTTGCGCGCCTCGAATCCGTCGACCAGCCGGCCGTCGAGCAGGCTCGAGACGACCGTGCGCAGGAACGGAACTGAGATGGGAACGCTGAAAACGCGCATGGGCTGCCTGATTCGGGAATCAGGCGCCAATATAGGGAGGCGGATTCAAATGGATATGGGTGGAGGGGAGATAGTCCCCGCTGTTCGCCATCCACCGCTCTCGTGCCCGGACGCAACGCGGCATGAAATGACGCGTTGCTGAGCCGGGGCCTATGCTGCTTGGTCGAATTTGTGAGCTTGCTGGGTCCCGGCTCTGCGGAGCGGCACTTCGCGCCGCACCGCGTCCGGGACACGAGAGCGGCTTACGCCACGCTCTCCAGAAACGCCTCTTCCGCCGCATGCACGGCATCGGGCGTGCCGACATGCATCCAGACGCCGTCGAGGCGGAGGCCGAACAGCCGCTCCTGCTCGTTGGCGCGGTCGAACATCTTGGTCAGCGAGAACTCGCCCTGCGGCGCATCGGCGAAGATCGAGGGCGACAGGATCGCCGCGCCGGCATAGACGAACGGAACGACCTCTTTTTCCTTGCGCTTGCGCAGGGCGCCGTCGGGCAGCATGCCGTAATCGCCGCGGCCGCTATAGCCGATGCTGGTCGCGGTCGGCGCCATCAAGAGCAGGATGTCCATGCGCTCAGGGTCGAAGTTTTCCGCAAGCCGCGCCAGGTTTGAGCGCACGCCGTCGATCCACAGCGTGTCGGAATTGACATGGAAGAACGGCGCGTCGCCGAGCAGCGGCAGCGCCTTGACCACGCCACCGCCGGTGCCGAGCACCTGGTCGCGCTCGTCCGAGATGGTCACGCGCGGATGCTGGCGGGATGCGGTGTGGTTGATGATCTGGTCCGGCAGATAGTGCACATTGACGATCGCTTCGGTCACGCCGGCGTCGCCGAGCTTGTCGAGCACATGGTCCAGCAGCGGCTGGCCGGCCACCGGCACGAGCGGCTTCGGCATCTTCTCCGTCAACGGACGCATGCGCAGCCCGAACCCCGCGGCGAGCACCATGGCTTTGGTCGGCTTGACGGACATCGTTCGCTTTCTCAGACTCGTCTTTCCCGGAATCCTGGACTTGAGAACTTTTGAAGTTCGCGTACGCAGCAATCCTAACACGGACCGCAATTGGCCGCACCGCGTCTTAACCGCCTTAACCACCTGCCGTGACGGTTGTACGACGGGTGTGGCCGTCACGCCCCAACGGATGTGGAACGCGCCTTCTTCTTCTTGTCGCCGAGCTTGAGGAAATTGACGCCGATCTGGTCGCCATTGACCCACGCCAGCTCACAGCGCCGGTACGCAAGTCCGGTGGACGACAGCAGGAGAAAAAATTCCTTCAGATGCAGGCCTTCGACCGAGCCGTCGATGGTCAGCTTGGCGCCGCTCTCGGAGACGTCCTCCATGGTGCACTCGCGCCGCCAGGTGCCGTCGATCCCCATCATCTGGGCCGGTATCCCGCGCTCGAATACAACCCGGCTGTTGCCACGATGGTCCGTCTTGACCGCCATCTGCCCTTGCTCCAGCCCCGTCCTTGTCCGGCTGCCTGCGGGCGATGATACCGATGCGATGGCTAACAGGCGGTAAATCGGGCCGCGAATCAGGCTTGGGGCTGCTCTTCAGGCTGCTCTTGAGGCTGCTCTTCGGACGGTTCTTGGGACGCCCCCTGGGGCGGCGGGACGTTGGCGAGATACCAGTCGCGCAGGTGAGCCAGCGCGGGATGTGCCAGCGAGCGCTGGAGGTAGGTCCAGATCCGCGGCTGGTGGCGAAGATAATGCGGCTTACCGTCGCGGCGGTTGAGGCGGGCGAAGGTGCCGAGCAGGCGCGTGTTCCGCTGCGCCGACATGATGGCGTAGAGCTCGGCGAAGCCGGCCGGATCGAAGCTCGCATCGGCCGTGCGCCGCGCCTTGATGTAGCGCGACAGCAGTGTCAGCTCGAGCGTCTCAGGGACGTCGATACGCGCGTCCTGCAGCAGCGACACTACGTCATAGGAGTGCGGCCCGAGCACGGTGTCTTGGAAGTCGATCACGCCGACACGCGCCATGCCAGTACGATCGGCGAGCCAGATCAGATTGGGCGAGTGGTAGTCGCGGATGATCCAGGTTTTTGGCGCGGCCAGCGGCTTCTTCAGCAGCTCGCGCCACATCGCGAAGAATTCCGCGCGCTTCTCGTCGCTCAGTGGCGCGTTGCGATCGGGCAGATACCATTCCGGCATCAACCCGATCTCGATCAGCAGCGCCTCGGTGTCGAAGGCAGGAATGGTGTAGGTCTGATCCGCCAGCCGCAGCGTCTCCGGCAACGTCTTGCTGTGCAGCACGGCCAGCACGTCGGTCGCAGCTTCGTAACGTTCGGCGATCGGGCGCGGCGGATCGCCTTCGATCACGCCGTCGCTGCCGAAATCCTCGGAAATCAGGAAGCCGTGGTCGAGATCGTAATGGTGGATCGCGGGCGCTGAGACTCCCGCCACGCGCAGGCCTTCGTCGACGGCAACGAACGGCTTGATGTTCTCGGCAAGATGCACCGCCGCGCTGTAGGATTTTCCATTGTACATCGCAGCGCCATCAGGCCGCTGCGGAAAGTTCATGAGGATGACGATCTCGTCGTTACGCAGCAGCCGCGCATAGGAGCGGGTCGAGGCATCGCCGGCCATGTGCTTGCGCGTTGCATCCATGTAGCCGGATGCCTCGAGGAATTCCCGTAGCGCCTTCAGCCGTGCGACTTGTGCGGCGGCCTTGCCGTAACCGGTGATGTCGGCGGCGCGTGCATTCGAGCCCAGCGCCGGCCGGTGCGTCAGCGCGATGTCGATGCGGTCTTGCGGCATCGCCGACGGTGCGCGTTCCGGCCATTCGATCAGGACGAGCGTGGCATCGGGAAGCGGCGACAGGCCGATCTCCTCGAGCTCGCTCTCGTCCTCGACGCGGTAGAGATCGGCATGCATCACCGGAAACGGCGGCAGCTCGTAGCCCTGCACCAGCGTGAAGGTCGGGCTCGGGACTTCCAGCGCCTCGTCGCCGGCGAGATAGCGGATCATGGCGCGCGCAGCCGCAGTCTTGCCCGCGCCGAGATCGCCGGTGAGGGTGATGACGTCGCCGGGGCCGACCAGCAGCGCGAGGTCGGCCATCAATTGTGCGGTGGCCGTCTCGTTGACAAGCGCGACGGAGAATGTGGTCGGTTCCGTCATTCGGCGGCGTCGCGATGCGCCGCCTGGTCGGTCGGGAAGTCGCAGATCACGACCGTGCCCCTGCCCACGATCGAATCCACCCGCACCTTGCCGCCATGCAGCTCGACGAAGGAGCGCACCAGCGACAGGCCGAGCCCGGCGCCGCGGTGACGCGACCCCTGCGAGCGGCTTTCGAACCAGTTGAACACCTTGTCCTTCATGTCGGCAGGTATTCCAGGCCCGGAATCTGTCACAGTGAAGACCACGCTGCGTTCGGTGCGGCGTGCGCTGATGCCGACGGTGGAATCCTGTGGAGAAAACCCGACGGCGTTGGCGAGGAGGTTATAGAGCACCTGCACCACGCGTTTCTCGTCGCCGACGAAGCTGCCGATATCCGGCGCGATCTCGACCTTGAGGCGGATGCGGTCGGTGGCGAGGCGGTCCTGGATGCCCTCGGCGGCGAGCTCGATGGCCTTGCTGACGTCGACCGGGCCGAGTTCCAGCTTCATGGCGCCGGCGTCGATCGTGGCGAGATCCAGGATGTTGTTGGTCAGCGCCAGCAGGGCGTTGGTCGATTTGGTGACGTAGTCGAGATATTCTGCCTGTTTCGGCGTCAGCGGCCCGGTCGAGGGATCGCTGAGGAAATGCGCGAAGCCGATGATGGTGGTGAGCGGCGAGCGCAGCTCGTAGGAGACGTGGTGGACGAAATCCACCTTCATCTGGTCGGCGGCCTCCAGCGCCTCGTTGCGCTCGCGCAGCGCACGCTCGACATTCTCGGTGTCGGTGATGTCCTGGAACGTCAGCATGGTCGCGCCGTCATGCAGCGGACGGATCATGCCGTCGAGCACGCTGCCGTCCTTGCGCTCCAGCTTCAGCGGCACGTCGGCGCGGCTCTCGATCGAGGTGACGGCCTCGCGGATCTGCCGCCAGACGTGCGGGTCGTCGAACAGCTGATGGCACCAGCCTTCGACCGTCTGGATGTGCGGCTCGTCGCGCATGGCGTCGCTCGATAGCTTCCACATCCGGACGAAGGCGGGGTTGAACAGCTGCGCCCTGCCGTTGCTGCCGAACACCGCGACGCCCTCGGCGAGGCTGTCCAGCGTCTCGCGCTGGACGCGGATCATGCCGTCGAAGCGGCGGGCGAGCTCGAGGCTTTCGGTGACGTCGTCGAACAGATAGGTGACGCCGCCTTCCGGATTCGGCGTGGTGACGACGGAGAGCGCGCGGCCGTCGGGCAGGTACCAGGTGTCCTTGGCGGCCTCGACCGCGCGATAGGCCTCGTGCAGCTTGGCCTTCCAGGCGCGGAAGTCCGGCTGCTCCGGCAGCTTGCGCGCTGCGCGGAGCTGGTCGAGCACGCTGGAATCGTCGGGATTGGCGTCGAGGAAGATGCGGTCGAGGTCCCACAGCCGGCGATAGGAATCGTTGTAGAAGGCGAGCCGGCGCTGGCCGTCGAACACGGCAACGCCCGAGGAGAGCTGGTCGAGCGTGCGCCGATGCGCCTCCGCCATCCGCACCAGCGCCGAGCTCAGCGCATCCGCCTCGCTGGCATCGATGGCGACGCCGACATTGCCGCTGCCGACATTGACCGCGCGGACGTCGTAGATGCGCCGCTCGCCGCCGATCACGATCGGCAGCCGCGAGGTGAAACTGGCCGCGTCCTTCAGGCCCCGCTCCATCGCGGTCCGGTCGGCACTGTCGAGCAGCTCGAGCTTGCGCTGCTGGGCGTCGGTGACGCTGCTTGCCTCGGTCGCGCGCACATAGGCCGGATTGGCGTAGCTCAGCGCGCCGTTCTCGGCCTTGGCCCAGATCGGCCAGGGTGCCGCGGCGGCAAAGCCGCGCAGCATCTCGGTCTCGTCGGCGAGGGCTTTGTAACGCAGATTGGTCTCGGCCAGATCGCGCCGGAGACCGGAGAGTTCGCGAATCCTGACAATGGCCTGGCCGCCGATGGCGCGGCCGATGGCCTCCAGCGTGTGGCCGTGCGCGGTGGTCAGCGTCAGCTGGAACCCGTCGCCACGGTCACGCAGCGCATCGACCGCGTGATCCATTTGAAGCGCGGGTTCCGGCGGCAGCCATGTTCCGAACGCGAGGACGCGCTGGGGCGAGGAATCGCGCGGCAGCACCATGGAGATGTCGCCGGAAATCTGCGCGCGGTTGTCGCCGGCCGGCCAGGAGATCAGGATCTGCGGCTCGGCGAACAGCAACGCGCCGAAGCGGTCGGACTGGAGTTGCAGTTCCCCGATCCGTGCGCGCAGCCGCGCCTCGTTGTTCGCCGTGCGCACGCGCGTGCGCATCAACAGGATCGCGGCCACGACCGAGAAGCCGAGCAGCGCGAGCGCGGTGGCCAGCACCGCGAGTTCCTGCCGGTTGAAGTCCAGCATTATGGAAAGTGTGTCGACGAGGTCGGCAGCCTCAGCCGGCGCAGCCGGCAGCAGCGCCGCGAGAGCGCCTCCCAACAAGCCGTTGCGCGCCAACGATGTGCACGACAGCAGCGTCCGACGCATCGACACGATCACGCCTGACATAGTTGCCCCAGATCGCACGAATTTGCGCGCGGCGACCCCCGTCGCGCGCGAATCAAACGACAATACCCCCACCGTGACTCCAGCGGTAAGAGTCCAGATCGTGAACGCAAAGGCGGTCCCACAAAAATGCCGGGCGCGCTGTTCCCGTTTCACGCAGTTCTGCGGTGATTCGGCTGGAGTTGCCGTGCGTTAGCGGCCGGTCGAGCCGAAGCCGCCGGCGCCCCGATCGGTCGCGGACAATGTCACCACGGGAACCAGCGCGGCCTGCACCACCGGGGCGATCACCATCTGCGCGATGCGCTCGCCGCGATTGACCACGAAGGGCGCCGCGCCGTGGTTGATCAGGATCACCTTGATCTCGCCGCGATAGTCCGCATCGATCGTGCCGGGCGAGTTCAGCACGGTGACGCCGTGCTTGGCGGCGAGGCCCGAGCGCGGCCGTACCTGCGCCTCGTGGCCGGGCGGCAGCGCGATCGCGAGGCCCGTCGGCACCAGCGCATATTGGCCGGGGGCGAGCATCATCGGCTCGCTGTCGGGAACTGCAGCCATCAGGTCGAGGCCGGCGGCTTCGGAGGTCTGGTAGGCCGGCAGCGGAAGGCCTTCGGCGTGGGCCAGTTGCTGCAGTTCGACCGTGACTTTCGTGCTCAAGATGCCGGCTCCCGGGATTTGTCGGTCACGCTCTTTGCGACATGCGCGACCAGCTCGATGGCGACCTGTTCCTTGGTCATCACCGGCCAGGAATCAACTGCGATCTCGCCGTCCTCCTCACCATTCTTGCGACTGATCAGATGCACGGTGTTGCGGTCGCCGCCCATCACGCCGGTTGCCGGCGAGACGTCATTGGCGACAATCCAGTCGCAGCCCTTGCGGGCCAGCTTGGACTTCGCGTTGTCGATGAGGTGCTCGGTCTCGGCGGCAAAGCCGATCACCAGCGGCGGGCGCCGGTCGGTCAGCTTCGAGATCGTGGCGAGGATGTCGGGATTCTCGACCAGCTGAAGCGGCGGCATGCCAGCCGAGGTCTTCTTCAGCTTCTGCTCGCCCTCACTGGCGACCCGCCAGTCGGCGACCGCGGCCGCGAAGATCGCGATGTCGGCGGGAAGCGCCGCCTGCACCTGCTCCAGCATCTGCCGGGCCGATTCCACGCGCTTCACCGTTACGCCCGGGGGATCGCCGAGACCGACCGGGCCGCTGACCAAGATCACCTCGGCACCCGCAGCTTGCGCGGCGGCGGCGATGGCAAAGCCCTGCTTGCCGGACGAGCGGTTGGCGATGTAGCGCACCGGGTCGATCGGCTCGTGGGTGGGACCCGCGGTGATCAGCACGCGCTTGCCGGCGAGCGGGCGCGGCACCGGCGGCCGCAGCAGCCGCTCGGCGGCGGTGGCGATCTCGATCGCTTCAGACATGCGGCCGATTCCGGCTTCGCCCGCTTCAGCCATCTCGCCGGAATTCGGGCCGATCAGCACCGCCCCGTCGCGCTGGAGCTGCGTGACGTTGCGCCGCGTCGCGGCATTGTTCCACATCAGCGGATTCATCGCCGGCGCCAGCAGGACCTTGCGGTTGGTCGCGAGCAGGATGGCGCTGGCGAGATCGTCGGCATGGCCATTGGCCATCTTCGCCAGGAGATCGGCGGTCGCGGGCGCGACGACGATCAGGTCGCAGTCGCGCGCCAGGCGAATGTGCCCGGCGTCGAACTCGCTCTGGGGGTCGAACAGGTCAGTGTAGACGCGCTCATGCGACAGCGCGCTGACAGCCAGCGGCGTGACGAATTGCTGCGCCGCCTTGGTCAGTACGCAACGGACCTCGATCCGGCGCTCCTTGAGCCGGCGGATCAGGTCGAGCGACTTATAGGCTGCGATCCCGCCGCCGATGATCAGGGTGACGCTGGCCTCGGGAAGGGCGCCGGTCCGCTGCGGCGCGGGGGCGGTGGATTGGGCCGGCGGCAGCGCAAACGGCGTCAGCGGCTCCTCGCGGCCCTCGATCAGCTCCCCGAGGATGACCCGGACCTCTTCCTCGACCGACCTGCGGTTCCTGGCCGAGCGAAGGCGCAAATAGGTTTTGACGCCCTCGTCGAGCTTGCGGATGGTCAGGCTTGCCATGACGCCCCTCCAGCACGGAATGATAGCGATGCTATCGTTTCCGTGATTGCAGTGCAATCACAGATTCCGGACGGCGATCAGGATTCCGATGAAGGTGGCGGCAATGATCCAGAGCGCCACGGTGCGCCAGCGGTTCTTGCGACCTTCGCTGCGGCCCATCGCGGCGATGCTCTCCGGCGACAGCCGGATGCCTTCCCGCGTCATGGTCTCGAGCTGCTCGAGCACCGCGACCGAGCGTTGCGCGATGTCGGGCAGGCGCATCAGCACGCGGGCGAGGTCGCTGCCGCCGGACAGCGCGCCCTGCACGCGGCCGAGCGGGCCGAGATTGCGCTCGATCCATTCGCGCACCACGGGGTCGGCAACCTTCCAGATGTCGAGCTTGGGATCGAAGGCGCGCGCCACGCCCTCGACCACCACCATGGTCTTCTGCAGCAGGATCAGCTCGGGCCGCGTCGTCATGTCGAACAGACCGGTGACCTCGAGCAGCAGCGTCAGCAGCCGCGCCATCGAGATCTCTTCCGCCGTGCGGTTGTGAATAGGCTCACCGATGGCGCGGATGGCTTGCGCGAAATTCTCGACCGAGTGGTGCGCCGGCACATAGCCCGCCTCGAAATGCACCTCGGCGACGCGGCGATAATCGCGCGTGATGAAGCCGAGCAGGATTTCGGCGAGGAAGCGCCGCTCCTTCATCCCGAGCCGGCCCATGATGCCGAAATCGACCGCGACCAGACGGCCGGCGTCATCGAGGAACAGATTGCCGGGATGCATGTCGGCGTGGAAGAAGCCGTCGCGCAGCGCGTGACGCAGAAAACTCTGGATCACCTTGCGGCCGAGATCGGGCAGGTCGACCTGCGCCTCTGCCAGGCGCTTGTGATCGTTCAGCGCGATGCCGTCGATCCACTCCATCGTCAGCACGTTGTGCGTGGTGCGGTCCCAATCGACGGTCGGCACACGAAAATCAGGATCGTCGCCCGTGTTCTCCGCCATCTCCGACATTGCAGCCGCTTCCAGCCGCAGGTCCATCTCCATCGCGACCGAGCGCGACATGGTGTTGATGACTTCGATCAGGCGCAAACGCCGCGCCTCGCTCGAATAGGTCTCGGCCTTGTGCGCGACGTAGAAGAAATCGGAGAGATCGCGGCGGAATCGCGAGGCCACGTTGGGCCGCAGCACTTTTACGGCGACCGGCTTGCGGATGCCGTCGCGCAAGACTTCGCCGCGATGCACCTGCGCGATCGAGGCTGCCGCGACCGGCGGGCCGAGGCTCGCGAATACGTCCTTGAGCGGACGCTCCAGCGAGCTCGCGATCGCGGCTTCCGCTTCGGCTTGCGAAAACGGCGGCAAGCGATCCTGGAGGCTTTCCAGATCACGCGCCATGACGACGCCGACGACGTCGGGACGCGTGGCCAGAAACTGCCCGAGCTTGAGATAGGCTGGGCCCATCCGGGTCAGCGCGCGCGTCAGCCGTGGTCCGTGCTTTGGACCGCGCCGTTCGACGAGGCGCGCAAGCTTCAGCGCGAGTTGCCCTGGCGGCGGCACTAGGGTCGGATCGACGGAACCGAACACGCCCTCGCGCGCAAACACGAACGCGGCGCGGATCAGGCGCGAAATGTGGGTAATGGAAGAAATCACAAACGCCAGCCCGAATGCAGTGCGACGATGCCGCCGGACAACGTCTGCCAGCTGACGCGGGCGAAGCCGGCGTCGCGGATCATGTCGGCGAAGGCGTTGGGTTTCGGAAACTTGCGGATCGATTCGACGAGATACTGGTAGGACTCGGCGTCGCCCGTGACCATGCGGCCGAGCGGCGGGATCACCTTGAACGAGAACAGGTCATAGATCCGGTCGAGCCCGGGCATCTCGACGGTGGAGAATTCCAGGCACAGGAAGCGGCTGCCGGGCTTGAGCACGCGATAGGCCTCGCGCAGCGCCAGGTCGATCCGCGGCACGTTGCGAATGCCGAAAGCGATCGTATATGCGTCAAAGCTGCGGTCGGCGAAGGCGAGCGCTTCGGCATTGCCCTCGACGAAATCGACCTGGGTCTCGAGATGCCGCTTCGCGGCACGCTCGCGGCCCACGGCCAGCATCTCGGCGTTGATGTCGCACACCGTGGCATGGAAGCCGGGACCTGCCGCCTTGGCAGCGCGGAACGAGATGTCGCCGGTGCCGCCGGCAACGTCGAGCAGCGCGAACGGCCGGTCACCCCGCGGCGGGTTGAGCGCGGTGATCATGATGTCCTTCCAGACCCGGTGCAGGCCACCGGACATCAGGTCGTTCATCAAGTCATAGCGCGACGCCACGCTGTGAAACACATCGTTCACCAGCGTCTGCTTGTCCCCCAGGGGAACGTCCCTGAAGCCAAAATGCGTGGTTTCGCCCGGCCGATCCATTACTCTACTCCACTGGGCGGACCATAGCGCGGCCGCCGCAATGGCGCTATCACACCGCCCTCATAAGGTGAATGCCTGACCATGCCTGAATTGCCCGAAGTCGAGACCGTCCGCCGCGGCCTTCAGCCCGTCATGGAGGGTGCGAAAATCCTCGTCGCGGAGGCCCGCAGGCCGGATCTGCGCTTTCCCTTCCAGCCCGATTTCGTGGCCCGGCTCCAGGGGCAGGTCGTCACGGGGCTTGGCCGCCGTGCAAAATATCTCATGGCCGATCTCGCCTCCGGCGACGTGCTGCTGATGCATCTGGGGATGTCGGGCTCGTTCCGCGTCATCAAGCCGGACAACGAGGCCGCGCCGGGCGAGTTTCACTACCCGCGGGCTAAGGACTCCACGCACGACCACGTGCTGTTTCGGATGTCGTCCGGCGCCGACATCGTGTTCAACGACCCGCGCCGCTTCGGTTACATGAAAGTGATCGCGCGCAACGCGCTTGAGGACGAGCCGCTGCTGCGCGATCTCGGCCCCGAGCCGCTCGGCAATGAATTCGACGCCGCGATGCTGGCGCGGTCGTGCGAGGGCAAGACGACGAGCCTGAAGGCCGCGCTGCTCGACCAGCGCGTGGTCGCCGGGCTCGGCAACATCTATGTCTGCGAAGCGCTGCATCGCTCGCATCTGTCGCCGCGCCGCATTGCTGCGACGCTCGCGACCAAGGGTCGCAAGGGTGTTGGCGGCGGCGAGCCGACCGATCACGCGAAGCGGTTGGTGAGTGCCATTCACACTGTGCTGAACGACGCGATCAAGGCCGGCGGATCGAGCTTGCGCGACCATCGCCAGACCTCGGGCGAGCTCGGCTATTTCCAGCATTCCTTCAAGGTCTATGACCGCGAGGGCGAGACCTGCAAGACGCCAGGGTGCGGCGGCACCGTGAAGCGATTCACCCAGAACGGGCGCTCCACCTTCTGGTGTCAGAAATGTCAGAAGTGACGTAGCACCGTAGCCCGGATGAAGCGAAGCGCAATCCGGGTCCAGCCTCTCCGCGGAGAGACTTTCCCGGATTTCGCTTCGCTTCATCCGGGCTACAAGAAGCCGCGCTTGCAATGACGGGTGGATGGAGCGTCCCAAAAACGCGAGGCGAAGCAATCCGGCCGGGCTGGTGGCCGGATTGGTTCGTCGCTTGGGCTCTTCAACCGGATAAGTGAAGAGGCCGCCTGTCGTCCGAGCGATCGCCCCGCTCAGGACGCCAGCGTCGTGGTCTCGTCCGCCGCGTGTTCGGCGGCGACGTGCAGCATCCCGTCCGCGACCGAGATGACCTGGTCGATCAGGACATTGGTCGTGGCTTCGAGCTCGAGCCGGGTCTCGATCCAGCGCCAGAGGCCGCGGATCTCGTCCGCCGACTTGCCGTTCGGCGCGAATTCGCTGACGGCGAGGCCGCTCGCGAGCGAGTCCTGGTGGTCATTGCGCATCACGATCAACGGGCGCGCGAGCACTTCGGCGAGATCGAGCGCGGCTTCCTCGGCGAGCGTGTTGGCGGCGTTGTCGATGCGCTGGCCGCGGATCGGCGCCTGGTTCAGCACGAAGCCGTAGGGCCGCTTCCAGGCGCGCGCGACGCTCAGCGTCGAGACGGTCGCCTCGATGTCGGCAACGCTCGGGCGAGCAGGAATCAGGCAGAGGTCGGCATGGCGGATCGCGGCGGTGGTCGCGGCGCTGAGGCCGGCTGCGGTGTCGACGATCGCGAGCTGCAAGCCGCTGTCGGCCAGCATCTTCAGGCGCGGCGCGATGTCGGCGGCGTGATAGATCGGCTCGACGACGAGATCGTCAGCGTGGCGGCGACGCAGCCAGTTGGACAGGGTACCCTGCGGGTCGGTTTCGATCAGGCGGACGGTGAGGCCGGCCTGCTTGGCCGCCAGCGCGCGAGGCCGATGGCAAGCGTGCTCTTGCCACTGCCACCCTTTTGGGTGGCCAGTACGATCGTGTGCATGGAAAGTTGAATCCTTTGGAATGCTTGGGTCTGTGGGGTAACGCCACGCGAACGTGCATCGCTTCTCGATGCTGAGCTCTACTCGCTCAGGACGTGCCCTGCCCGATCCAAAGGGGACCGCGGATGTCCGAATCAACGGTAACGATGATGGCAGAATCAGGAATGCCAGCTAACCCGTACCAATACTGGACCCGTAGTCGCGCGTATGATGTGCTTGCCGCCGTGAATAAAAGGGGCTGGCGGCATGGGCGGAAACTGGCGCGACCGGACGGCAACGATCTTTGAATGCCAGAAGATGCCGGCGGTCTCGAGCCGCGGCATGGTGGTCAGCAACCATCCGCTGGCCTCAAGCGCCGGCGCCGAGATGCTGGCCGCGGGCGGCAACGCCATCGACGCCGCGATCGCGACCCTGTTCACGCTGACCGTGGTCGAGCCGATGATGGTCGGCATCATCGGCGGCGGCATGGCGCATATACGTCTGGCTGACGGCAGCCACCGTTTCATCGACGGGCAGAGCACCGTGCCTGCGGCGGTGCGTGACACCAGCTATACCTCCGCGCCAGGCGCGGCGCATGACGTGTTCGACACCGTCGGCAACGAGAACCTCAACGGCCCGAAGGCGGTTGCCACGCCGGGCTCGCTGAAAGCCTGGTGCGAGACGCTGCGCCGGTTCGGCACCATGTCGCTTGGCGACGTGATGCAGCCCGCGATCAAGCATGCCGCGCGCGGCTATACGGCGACGCCATATTTGCACGAATGCATCAGCGAGAGCGCCGCCGAGATGCGCAAGGACAAGCCGATTGCGGCGATCTATTTGCCTGATGGCGAGCCGCTCAAGGTCGGCGAACGCGTGGTGCAGGCCGAATACGCCGAGACGCTCCGCACCATCGCCGACCACGGCGAGAAGGCCCTCTATGAGGGGCCGCTCGGTGACATCCTCGTCGACTACATGGAGAAAACCGGCGGCTTCATCCGCCGCAACGATCTCACCGGCTACAAGACCGTCGAACGGCAACCGATCCGCGCCGACTATCGTGGCTGGACCATCCTTGGCCCGCCGCCGCCCGCGGCCTCCGGCGTCCACATCGCGCAGATGCTGAACATTCTGGAGGGCTATGACATCGGAGGCCTCGGCTTCGGCACGCCAGAGACGATCCACTATCTCGCCGAAGTCCTGAAGATCGCCTTCGCCGATCGCGCCGCGGCCAGCGGCGATCCGGATTATGTCGGCGTCCCCGTGGAGCGGCTGACGTCGAAGGCCTATGCCGAGGAACGCCGCCGTGCGATCGATCCGGCGCGGGCGCAGGCCTGGGGCGCCGGCGTCTCGCAGCTCGAAGGCGCGCACACCACGCACATGACCGCGGCGGACGCGTTCGGCAACGTCGTCGCGACCACGCAGACCATCAACAATCTCTTTGGCGCCAAGATCATGATCCCGGGTCTCGGCGCCATCGCCAACAACTACATGAACCTGTTCGATCCGCGCCCCGGCCACGCGCTGTCGCTGGCGCCGGGCAAGCGCGTCACCACCTCGATGTCGCCGATGATGGCGCTGAGCGGCGGCAAGCTGCGCTATGCGCTCGGCCTGCCCGGGGGAAAACGCATCTTCCCCAGCGCGATGCAGGCGCTGGTCAATCTGATCGACCACGGCATGAGCCTGCAGGAAGCGGTCGAGGCGCCGCGCATCTGGACCGAAGGCAACGCGCTCGAAGTCGAGCAGAAGGTGCCGGAGGCCGTGCGCGCGAAGCTTGCGGGCCTCGGCCACAAGGTGCAGGCCGTTGCGACGGTGGCGGGCGGCATGAACGGCATTGCCTTCCACGACGACGGCAGCATGACCGGCGCCGCCTGCTGGCGCGCGGACGGCACGCCGGTCGGGATCTCTGGGGGGCTTGCGCGGAGCGGTGTCAGGTTCAGGTTGAGCTGACCGCGCATTCACAAGGACGGTGCGCTCGTACCTCTTGTGCAACTGACGTCGTCCAATCGCCGGCAGGTGTCGCGACCGCAAATCCAGCGGTTCGCGGTTTTCGAACCTCCGCGGTATTTTTCGGTGCGAGGCAGATGTCGCCTATGCGGCCCGATCCGCGCAGATGACGGCACAAGTTCGGCAATGTAGGGTGCGGAACACTGGCGGCAGGCTCGTCGATCAGCGTCTGAGTAAGGCTGTGCGTATGGGCGGCGATATAAGCGGCGACTTCCTGGCCGGCGGCGGCGAGATGGGCGCTTTGACGCGAGCGTTTGACTGGTCAAGCACATCCGTGGGCTCTCCGGACACTTGGCCCCAAAGTCTTCGAGTTACAGTGCGGCTCGTTCTGACCTCGCGGCACCCGATGTTCATTTGGTGGGGACCAGAACTCATCCAGTTCTACAACGATGCATACCGGGAGACGATGGGGCCGGAAAGGCACCCAAGCGCTTTGGGCGCGCGCGGCCGTGAGTGTTGGGCGGAGATCTGGGACATCATTGGTCCCCAGATCGAGTACGTCATGTCGGGCAAGGGGGCGACCTGGAATGAGGACCAGCTGGTGCCGGTGACCCGTCACGGGCGCCGCGAGGACGTTTGGTGGACGTACAGCTTTGGTCCAATTGATCTTGAAGGCAATGTGGGCGGCGTGCTTGTCGTCTGCAGGGATGTCACGTCCGAGCATATGGCAAGGGAAGCGCTGAACCTCATCAATGAGGAGCTGAAGCACCGCGTCAAGAACACGCTCGCAGTGTTGAGCGCGGTAGCTGCCCAGACATTTCGTGACCCGACGAGCAAAGCCGATCTCGAAAAGTACCAGGCACGGCTCGGCGCGTTTGGACGAGCGCAGGATCTGCTGACCGCATCAAATTGGGCGGCCGCGCCACTCCACGATGTGATCGGCACTGCTCTTGCACCTTATCGGACAGGCGAAGGCCGCTTCATCGTCTCGGGTCCTCCACTCGTCGTGAAATCTCGACAAGCGCTGGCTCTGTCATTGGCGCTCCACGAGCTCGCGACCAACGCTTCGAAGTACGGCGCTCTGACCGTAGCGGGAGGCTGCGTATCGATTACATGGTCAGCCGAGGCTCAGGATGGCGAGTCAAAATTTGTCTTTGTCTGGCAGGAGATTGGCGGTCCATCCGTATCGAAACCCGTCGGCACAGGCTTTGGCTCCAGGCTGATTTCCCGGGTGCTGAAGGACGATTTCAGCGGTTCCGTTGACGTTTCGTATGGCGCAGCCGGGCTTACATGCAGGCTGACCGCGCCCCTCGAAAATCTGGGACCTTCGCCAAAGAGCACGTGAGACCGTGCAGGAGCTGCGTGGCTCAACGGAGAGGCATTGCGTTCCGCACCGCGTCCGGGACACGAGAGAAGTGTTATTCTCTCTCGCCTACTTCCGCACGCAGATCACGCGGACGACGGCCGCCTTCGCATCCGTCGACGTGCCATTCGCAGTGACACCGTTCGCCTTCAGGAAATCACGCACCATTTCTGCAGACACCATCACCGCCTGTGACGCCGGCACCGATGTCGCGGGCCCCGCGACCATCGCCGGCTTCAACAGCGCGACGCCGGCGAACTTGCCGTCGCCGTCGATGGCCGGGCTGCCCGAGAAGCCGACCGCCGGTGGAGGCGACAGCGCGGAATCGCTTGCTGTGACCGGCGCCAGCGCGCCCTTGAGGCTCGATACGCCCGCAGCTCCGCCCTGGCTCTGCGGATCGGCAATGCCGATGACATCGACGCTCGTCTTCGCTGTGCCACCGGTGAGGCTGAGCGGCTTCAGGCCGCGCGCGCCGTAGATGTGCAGGAGCGCGAGATCGTGCTCCTTGTCCTCGGCGAGACGGTCGGCGCTGCCATAGCCGGCAATCGTGATCGCGAGACAGCTATCGGTGACGAGGTGGTCGGTGACAATCGCACCATCGTCGCTGACGACGATGCCGGTGCCGTATTCGACGGTCTTGCGCGGCGGCGGCCCGGMCTGCGGGCCCGTCGGAAACGCATTGAACGCGCTCGACATCGCGATCACGACCGGCTCGACGGTGTTCTCGGTCGCCTGGTCGTAGAGGATCGTCATGGTGCGGACTTCGTCGCCCTTAAAGGTGCCTCGCACGTAGAATTTCTTGAGGCCCTGCAATCCCGACAGCACGAAGAAGTCGGGCTTCACCACGGTGTAGTCGACCTTGCGCCCCGACGGCTCCTTCTCCAGCTCGGCGAGTTTCGCCGTGGTCGGGTTCGCTTCCTTGCGGCGGCTCAGCAGCACCTGCACCGTGCCGGTCGGCGAAGTCCATTTCGAGCCGTTGGCATCGGTCGCCTGCTGCGGCACCAATTTGCCGGGGATGCCGAGCCGGGCGCCGCTGGTCGGCTCCATCACGATCTTCCAGCCGACGCTCTCCTGCTTGCGCCGCGCGGTCTCGGCGAGCGCGGCACGCTCCTGCGGATTGAGCACGCCGGTCGGCTTGCCACCCTTGGCCTTCTGATACTCCTTGATCGCCTCGACCATGCGCGCGCTGACGTCGCCGGTGATAGCGCCGTTATATTGGCCGACCCAGGCGAGGTCGGACTGGAGCGACAGCCGCTCCGCCTGCGCCATCGCATCGGCCGTCGCTGACGGCGTCTGCAGTGCGGGAGGCCGGATCGGCACGGTCTGGACCGGCTTCGGCTTGGTGCCGGGGATCTCTGGCGCCGTCATCTGGGCGCTCGCGCCTGTGGCAGCCGCAAACATCAGTGTTGCCGCAAGCATCGATCTCATGACAAATCCAGCCAGCCCATTGAACGTGCTACCATTGAAGCACATCTCGTTGGTCGCGAACAATGTCGGGGTGGTTCAGGTGTTGCGCCGCCTCACCACGAGGGGCGAGAGGTACGAAGGACGACGATGCTGAGCCCGGACGAACTTGAACGCTATGCCCGGCATATCGTGCTGCGCGACGTCGGCGGGCCGGGCCAGGCTGCGCTGAAGCGGGCCTCCGTGCTGGTGATCGGCGCCGGCGGGCTCGGCGCGCCCGCGCTGATGTATCTGGCGGCCGCTGGCGTCGGCACGCTCGGCGTGGTCGATGACGACGTGGTCTCGCTGTCAAACCTCCAGCGCCAGGTGATCCATACGACGCCCGATATCGGCCGTCACAAGGTCGAGAGCGCGGCGGAGCGGATCTCCGCGCTCAATCCGCATGTCCGCTTCGTCGGCCATGCCACCTGGCTCAATGCCGACAATGCGCTGAGCATGATCGGAGACTACGATCTCGTGCTCGACGGCTCCGACAATTTCTCGACGCGTTATCTGGTCTCGGATGCCTGCTTCTTCGCGAAGCGGCCGCTGATCACGGCGGCGCTCGGCACCTTCGACGGCTCGCTCACCACCATCCGCGCGCATGAGAAGAACGAGCAGGGCGTGTTCAATCCGACCTATCGCTGCCTGTTTCCGGAAGCGCCGCCGCCCGGCACCGTGCCGGCCTGCGCGGAGGCCGGCGTCATGGGCGCGCTTGCGGGCGTGATGGGCTCGATGATGGCGCTGGAGGCGATCCGCGAGATCGTCGGCTTCGGCGACGGCCTCGTCGGCCGCCTCCTGATGATCGACGCGCGCGCGATGCGCTTCGAGACGCTGCGCTACGCGCGCGATCCGGCCAATCCGCTCAACGGCGATGGGCCTGTCATCACCGATCTCAGCGCCCATCGCACCTGATCGCTGCCGCTACCGCGTGGCCGGCTTCTCGCTGTCGAGATGCGCCATCTGCTCGGCCGCGTAGCGCGTGCCGGAAGCGACGTCGGGCGGAAACGCTTTTGCAAGCGCCGCAAGATGCGCCGGCGTCAGCGTTACCTTCGCCGCGCCGAGCGCTTCGGTGAGACGGTTGCGCGTGCGTGCGCCGACCAGCGGCACGATCTCCTTGCCTTGAGCCGCCACCCAGGCGATTGCGACCTGCGCCGGCGTCGCGCCGATCTCCGTGGCGATCGCCCGCAGGGATTCCACCAGCGCGAGATTGGCGTCGAGATTTGCGCCCTGGAAGCGCGGCGTCATCAGCCGGTAATCCCTGCCGGTCTTGCCGGAGTCCTTCGACCAATGGCCGCTGATCAGGCCGCGCGCCAGCACGCCGTAGGCCGTGATGCTGATGCCGAGCTCGCGGCAGGTCTTGAGGATGTCGCGTTCGATGCCGCGCTCGATCAACGAATATTCGATCTGGAGATCGGCAATCGGATGCACGGCGTGCGCGCGGCGGATGGTGTCGGAGCCGACCTCGGACAGGCCGATATGCCTGATGTAGCCGGCCTTCACGAGATCGGCGAGGCCGCCGATCGTCTCCTCGATGGGAACGTTGGGATCGAGACGCGCCGGACGGTAGATGTCGATGTAGTCGGTGCCGAGGCGCTGCAGCGAATAAGCCAGGAAGTTTTTGGTCGCGGCTGGCCTTGTGTCCATGCCGGAGAATTCGCCGGCGGGACCGCGCAGCGCGCCGAACTTCACGCTGATCTGCACCTTGTCGCGCGACACATCCTTCAGGGCCTCGCGCACCAGCATTTCATTGTGGCCCATGGCGTAGAAATCGCCGGTGTCCAGCAGTGTGATGCCGGCATCGAGCGCCGAACGGACCGTGGCGATGCTTTCGCCGCGGTCGGCGGGGCCATAGACCTCCGACATGCCCATGCAGCCGAGACCAAGGGCGGAGACGGTCGGACCGGTTGAACCGAGTTTGCGCTGTTCCATGATGGCTCTCCTAGAAAAGGCGGCAGGCTGATTGCGCCGCGTGACGAGGCCAGATATGCGCCTGACCGATTAGGCCGATAAGCTGGACAATCCAGAATGGTTTGTTCACATTAGAGAACAATGGCCGAACCCGATCTGCGAGATCTCGACGTCTTCGTGGCGGTTGCCCGTACCCGCAATTTCCGGCGTGCGGCGATCGAAATTCGTGTGTCGGTGTCGAGCCTTAGCCAGCGGCTGCGGGATCTGGAGGAGCGCCTTGGCGTCCGCCTGATGAACCGCACCACCCGCAGCGTCGCGCTGACCGAGGCGGGCGAGCTGCTGCTGTCCCGCATCGCTCCGGCGCTGCGCGATGTCGGCGATGCCCTGGATCAGGTCCGCGGCATGCGCGAGGTGGCCTCGGGCCGCCTGCGCATCAACGCGCCGCCGCCGGCGGTGGACCTCGTGCTGGCGCCGATGGTCGGGCCGTTCCTCGCGACCTACCCGCAGGTCGACCTCGACATCGTTTCCGAAAGCGGCTTCGTCGACATCGTCAGCGCGGGCTACGATGCCGGCGTGCGTTATGGCGAGCACCTCGCGCAGGACATGGTGGCGATCCCGCTGAGCGGTCCGCAGAGCTATGTCGTCGTCGCATCGCCTGCGTACATCGCGCGCCGCGGCACGCCGAAGCATCCGAAAGATCTGCTCGACCATGATTGCATCCGCGCCCGCTACTCGAGCGGTGTCATGCATGATCTGGAGTTCGAGAAGGCTGGCCAGATCGTGAAGGTCGATCCGCCCGCAAAGCTGATCTCGACCAACATGGGCCTTGCCATGCGCGCTGCGCTCGACGGCGCCGGCATCTGGGCGACGCTCGATGGCTACGTCCATGACGCAGTGACGTCCGGCGCGTTGGTCAGCTTGATGGAAGATTGGTGCGAGCCGTTTCCGGGCCCGTTCCTGTACTATCCGAGCCGGCGCCAGACGCCGCCCGCGCTACGCGCGTTCATCGATTTCGTCGCGGATTGGCGCAAGCGCGAAACGCGCGGCAAATAAACCTCAGAGCATGCTCGGCAGCACGCGGTCCGGCGGCTTGTGGGCGTCGAGGAAGGTGCGGATGTTGATGATCACCTTCTCGCCCATCTCGACGCGGCCCTCGATCGTGGCCGAGCCCATATGCGGCAGCAGCGTCACCTTGCCGGCCTTGGCGAGCCGCACCAGCTTTGGATTGACCGCGGGCTCGTGCTCGTAGACGTCGAGGCCGGCGCCGCCGATCTCGCCGCCCTCGATCAGCTTGATCAGCGTGTCCTCGTCGGTGACCTCGCCGCGCGCGGTGTTGACGATGTAGGCGTCCTTGCGGATCAGCTTCAGCCGCCGCGCCGACAGCAGATGATAGGTCGCCGGCGTGTGCGGACAGTTCACCGAGATGATGTCCATCCGCGCCAGCATCTGGTCGAGGCTTTCCCAATAGGTCGCCCCTAACTCTTCGGCGATCTTCGGCGCCACGGGACGGCGATTGTGGTAGTGGATCTGGAGGCCGAAGGCGCGGGCACGGCGCGCGACCGCCTGGCCGATGCGGCCCATGCCGATGATGCCGAGACGCTTGCCGCCGATGCGGTGGCCGAGCATCCAGGTCGGCGACCAGCCGGGCCAGGGCTTTCCTTCGGTCAGGATCGAGGCGCCTTCGATCATCCGGCGCGGCACCGCCAGGATCAGCGCCATGGTCATGTCGGCGGTGTCTTCGGTCAGAACTTTTGGCGTGTTGGTGACGGTGATGCCGCGGGCATGCGCGGCCTCGACATCGATATTGTCGACGCCGTTGCCGAAATTGGCGATCAGGCGGAGCTTGCAGTCGGGCTGGTTGACGATGTCGGCGGTGATGTGGTCGGTGACGGTCGGAACCAGCACGTCGGCGGTGCGCGCGGCCTCAGCGATCTGCTCGGCCGACATCGGTGTGTCCTCGAGATTGATCCGCGCGTCGAACAGCTCGCGCATCCGGGTCTCGATCGAGTCCGGCAGCTTGCGCGTCACCACCACGAGGGGCTTTTTCTTCACCGACATGTCATGCCCTCATGAGGCGCCGCAAGCCGCCTCTGTTACCAAAGGCCGGCCGTTGAGGCCTCATTAACCCGGTTGTTCGACACTGCCTTTGCCGTGTCGTCCCCGGCGCTTCCTTCAAGCTCTCCCGACATTTCCGACCGGAAAATCGGGGCAAACTGGTTGTTCAAGTGTCCGTCCTCTCTAGCAGAAGGCCGGGCCAAGACAAGAACCACGGGTTAAGGCTTCGGGAACACGGGAGATGGGCTTACGCGGCAGGTTCGGAATTTAGGGTGAGGGCCCGGCGCGGCGGGGCCCTCGACAGGAGACGGGTTGATGGCGTTGGGGCGTTTTTGTTCGGTGATGGCGCTCGTTTGCACCTGGTTGAGCGCCTCGGTCAGCCCCGGGCATTCGGCGAAGGACAGCACCCCCCAGACCGCGAGCGGCCTGCCGGTGCCGCGTTATGTCAGCCTCAAATCGGATCACGTGAACGTCCGCGCCGGCCCGACCAAGGACAATGACGTCGCCTGGGTCTACACCCGCGCCGGCCTGCCGGTCGAAATCACCGCCGAGTTCGAGAACTGGCGCCGGGTGCGCGATTCCGAAGGCGCCGAGGGCTGGGTCTATCATTCGCTGCTGTCGGGCCGCCGCACCGCGGTCGTCACCATGAAACACAAGGACGACCTCGCCCCGATCTACGACCGCGCCGACCTCGACAGCGCGGTTGCGGCCAAGCTCCAGGCCGGCGTCGTCACGCAGGTCAAGAAGTGCACTGCAAACTGGTGTCGCGTCACCGGCAACGGCTTTGACGGCTGGATCCAGCAGGAGCGCCTCTGGGGCGTTTATTCGGACGAGCAGGTCAACTGACCCGAAGGGTCATCCCAGGATGGCGCGAAGCGCAAGACTTGGATCTTGAGATTCTCAGGTGCGCAAGCGCGCACCATAGTTCGGTGCTGCGCACCGCCTCGGAATGACGGCACAAACGACAATGGCCGGGACAAGCCCGGCCATGACGACAAATTCAGCAGCTTTGGATCGATCTCAGCGCTTCTTGCGCAGGCGCACGACCATGTCGATGCGCGCGATCTCGTAACCCTCGGGCACCTCCGGCATCTTGGACAGCGCCAGATGCGGATCCTCGATATCGACCAGCTCGTGGCTGTTCTCGAGGTAATAATGGTGGTGGGTGGTGACGTTGGTGTCGAAATAGGTCTTGGTACCGTCGACGCTGACCTGGCGCAGCAGGCCGGCATCGGTCAGCTGGTTCAGCGTGTTGTAGACGGTCGCGAGCGACACCGGCACCTTGGCCAGCGTCGCCTCCTCGTAGAGCATTTCAGCCGTGAGGTGGCGAGCACCCTTGCCGAACAGGAGCCAGCCGAGCGCCATGCGCTGGCGCGTCGGACGAAGCCCCGCGGACTGGAGCATTTCGTTGACGTCGTGCCACGGGCAGCCGGTCAAGGCCGGCTGGCGGCCGGACAGGAGGGCGGCGGAATGGACGTGGTCGTCGTGATGGGGCGCGGGATTCTCGCTCATTTCCAGATTTCGGGCACGCGTGGACACTGCATCTATATGCAATATATGGACAGATAGATGCAGATGCAAGTTTCTCGCAACTAGAGAGGTTCTAATGAGAAATGGAACCGGGCGAGCAGGTGGTCACTTTCCCTTCATGAGATCGCTTTGCCACCCGAAATGCCTGTGTTAGAGAGCCCGCGGTTCCGCTTGGCCGACTATGGCGCAGCCGGGCATTGAGGCCCGGCCCGCAGTCCATCCTGGCTCGTGGCTGTCGCGCCGGATGACGGGAATTGGCGCGGCTTTCCGAACGAAACGGGGCCCATTTTCGCCAGAAACGCCGCTCAATCGGGATTTGAACAGAGGCTTCCGCATGCTGAACAGGCGCAACGGCTACGAATATGAAGATCTGCTGGCATGTGGCCGCGGCGAGATGTTCGGCCCGGGCAATGCCCAGCTGCCGCTGCCGCCGATGCTCATGTTCGACCGCATCACGGACATCAACGAGACCGGCGGCGAGTTTGGCAAGGGGGTGGTGCGGGCCGAGCTCGACGTGAAGCCCGACCTCTGGTTCTTCGGCTGCCACTTCAAGAACGACCCGGTCATGCCCGGCTGCCTCGGCCTTGATGCGCTGTGGCAGATGGTCGGCTTTTATTTGGGCTGGAGCGGCGGTGAAGGGCGTGGCCGCGCGCTTGGCCTGAACGAGCTGAAGTTCAGCGGCCAGGTGCTGCCCGAGGCCCGTAAGGTTGTGTACAACATCGATATCAAGCGCGTGATGCGTTCAAAGCTGGTGCTCGGCATCGCCGACGGATGGCTTTCGGTCGATGACCAGATTATCTATCGCGCGAAGGATCTGAAGGTCGGCCTGTTCAAGCAGGGCGTGAGCCTGGGCTGAGCGCATCACATCAAGAAAGACAACGATTTAGGCGAGGCTGTCATGAGGCGGGTTGTGGTCACCGGGATGGGTATCGTCTCGTCCATCGGAAACAACACCCAGGAAGTGCTTGCGAGCCTTCACGAGGCGAAGTCAGGTATTTCGCGGGCTGAAAAATATGCCGAACTCGGTTTCCGTTCGCAGGTGCAAGGTGCGCCGACGATCGATCCTGCGACGGTCGTCGACCGGCGTGCGATGCGCTTCCTCGGCCAGGGCGCGGGGTGGAATCACATCGCGATGGAGCAGGCGATCCAGGATTCCGGTCTGTCGCCCGAAGAAATCTCCAACATCCGCACCGGCATCATCATGGGTTCCGGCGGCCCGTCGGCCCGCACCATCGTCGAATCCGCCGACATCACCCGCACCAAGGGGCCGAAGCGCGTCGGACCGTTTGCCGTGCCGAAGGCGATGTCGTCCACGGCCTCCGCGACGCTCGCGACCTGGTTCAAGATCAAGGGCGTGAACTATTCGATCTCCTCGGCCTGCGCGACGTCGAACCACTGCGTCGGCAACGCCTATGAGACGATCCAGATCGGCAAGCAGGACATCATTTTCGCCGGCGGCTGCGAGGAGCTGGACTGGTCCCTCTCGGTGCTGTTCGACGCCATGGGCGCGATGTCGTCGAAGTACAACGATACGCCCGCCACCGCCTCGCGTCCCTATGACGTCAACCGCGACGGCTTCGTCATTGCCGGCGGCGCCGGCGTGCTGGTGCTGGAAGAGCTTGAACATGCCAAGGCGCGCGGCGCGCGCATTTACGGCGAGATCGTCGGCTACGGCGCGACGTCGGACGGCTACGACATGGTCGCGCCCTCCGGCGAGGGCGCCGAGCGCTGCATGCGCATGGCGATGTCGACGGTGAAGACCAAGGTCGATTACATCAATCCGCACGCGACCTCGACGCCAGCCGGCGATCCGCCGGAGATCGACGCGCTCCGCAGGGTGTTCGGTGCCGGCGAGAAGTGCCCGCCGATCTCGGCGACCAAGGCGCTGACCGGCCATTCGCTCGGTGCGACCGGTGTGCAGGAGGCGATCTACTCGCTGCTCATGATGAACAACGGCTTCATCTGCGAGAGCGCTCACATCCAGGAGCTCGATCCCGTGTTCGCCGACATGCCGATCGTGCGCAAGCGCATCGACAACGTCAAGATCGGCACCGTGCTGTCGAACTCCTTCGGCTTCGGCGGCACCAACGCCACGCTGGTGTTCAGCCGGCTGGATGTGTGACGTCATTGCAGACGCACTGGTAGTTTTTTCGTCATGGCCGGGCTCGTCCCGGCCATCCACGTCTTTGCTACCGGTTGCGGAAGAACGTGGATGCCCGGGACAAGCCCGGGCATGACGGAGAGCGGAGAGTAATTGCGAGATGGAAGGACTGATGAAAGGCAAGCGCGGTCTGATCATGGGCATCGCCAATGATCATTCGATCGCCTGGGGCATGGCGAAGGCGCTGCATGCCCACGGTGCCGAGCTTGCCTTCACCTTCCAGGGCGAGGCGCTGGGCAAGCGCGTCAAGCCGCTGGCGGAGCAGCTCGGCGTGGAATTGGTGCTGCCTTGCGACGTCGAGGACATTGCCAGCGTTGATGCGACCTTCGCCGTGCTGCGCGAGAAATGGGGCAAGCTCGATTTCGTCATCCACGCCATCGGCTTTGCCGACAAGAACGAGCTGAAGGGCCGCTACGCCGACACCAGCCGCGAGAACTTTTCGCGCACCATGGTGATCTCCTGCTTCTCGTTCACGGAGGTCGCCAAACGCGCCGCCGAGCTGATGACGGAGGGCGGCAGCATGGTCACGCTGACCTTCGGCGCCTCGGAGCGCGCGATGCCGAACTACAACGTGATGGGCGTCGCCAAGGCGGCGCTGGAAGCTTCCGTGCGCTACCTCGCCTCCGATTTCGGACCGCGCGGCATCCGCGTCAACGCGATCTCCGCAGGCCCCATCCGTACGCTCGCCGGCTCGGGCATCGGCGAGGCGCGTGCGATGTTCGGCTTCATGCAGAAACATTCGCCGCTCCGCCGCGGCGTCACGCTCGACGAGCTCGGCGGCTCGGCGCTGTATCTGTTGTCGGATCTCTCTGGCGGCGTGACCGGTGAGATCCACTATGTCGATTCCGGCTACAACATCGTCCTGATGCCAAGGCCGGACGATTTGAAGACGTCAGAGTGATTTCGTAGGGTGGGCAAAGGCGCAGAGCGCCGTGCCCACCATCTCTCCATGACCGCAGAAAGACGTGGTGGGCACGCTCCGCTTTGCCCACCCTACGAGAGTTGGTTTATCCCGCGGCGATCTGCTCTGCACGCTGGAACGCCGGCCGCGCCATGCAGCGCGCGAGATAGGCATCGAAGGTCGGGCGGGACGGCACCATCTTGAACAGGCGCACCGCAAAATTCAGGCCGGAGCCGACCGTGATGTCGGCGGCCGAAAATTCCTCGCCGAGGATCCACGGTCCCTTCGCGAGCGCAGCTTCCAGCACGTCGAACACCTGCGTGGCGCTGCCCCAGGCCGCCGTCGAGGTCGGGATCTCGATCTTGGTGAAGATCTGGATGATGGCAGGCTCAATGCAGCCCGGCGAGAAGAACAGCCATTGCAGATAGCGCGCACGGCGCGGATCGGTCATGGCGGGCGCCAGCTTCGTCTCGGGATAGCGGTCGGCGATGTAGGCGCAAATCGCCGCGGCCTCGCCGAGCGCGGCATCGCGGTCGCTGAGCGCCGGCACCTTGCCCATCGGATTGACCTTCAAATAATCCGGCGCTTTCTGCGCACCGGTCGAGATGTCGGTCAGCACGCGCTCATAGGGCAGGCCGCTCTCTTCCATCAGCCAGAGCGTCGTGAACGAGCGCGAGCGGGGCGACCAATAGAGCTTGATCATGGCGAGAACTTTCCATTGGCGTAACGGCGGGCGAGGGCAGATTCATTGCGTGTTTGCGCCCGATGCGCAACGCACTATGCCTAGATGGATGCGCCGTTCTGCGAGCGATATCTTGGTCAACGTGACGGCGACGGACGTTGCAGCAGGGCCGGCAGCGTCTTGTCGAGACTCTTCGTCAGCATCGTGCGTACCCCGTCGCGCAGCACCGGGTTGTTGACTGCGTCCGCCGGCTTCTCCGGAAACATCGCGCGATCCAGCTCGCTCGACGGACCGCCGAGCGGATTGTGCAGCAAGCGCTCCACATACGTGTCCTCGGTCATCAAGGCGGGTGCCTCCTTGATCAACGCGAAGGTGGTACCGTCATAGACCCGGATGTACATCATCGCGAAGAGATGGACTGGCCCACCGTAAGGGTATTGTGAGATACCGATGCCGGATTCCCGATGCGTTCCGTGATTCCGGTGGACCACGATGTAGCGCTCACACCGCAGTTTGGGCGCGAGGAAGCGAACGAAGTTTCCGATGTCGGTCGCTGCGCTGTAAAAAAACGGATGCTGCTTTTCGCGACCACCGGACTTGAGCTCTTCGACGGTGTAGGGAATTCTCTTCACGGAACTGCCGGCCGCAGCGGCGCGAACGCGCGAGACGACGAGGTCGTCGAGCGCCCACGCCCCAATCGAGACCCGCGCACGCTTGTCCATGAACGTGAAAGGTCCAAACTTCTCGACCACGAATAGGTCACCGCCGACCGGTATCACGCCGATTTGGCACGGGCCGCTTTCAACCGGTCCGCTTGGCTTGACGCCTGCCGGTTTCCTGATCGCGGGCTTGACCACTTCCGGCTTTGGCGCCGGCTGCACCTGCCCGCCTGTCGGCGACAGCAGCGCGTATGATACCAATGCGGCGGCAAGCAGATTCATCGTCGTACGCCAACGCGCCTTATTGCGCGAAATACGGCGGCAAGATCTTGTCCAGCCGTTTGGTCAG
This sequence comes from Bradyrhizobium sp. P3_C3, assembly GCF_056402655.1. NCBI lineage: Bacteria > Pseudomonadati > Pseudomonadota > Alphaproteobacteria > Hyphomicrobiales > Nitrobacteraceae > Bradyrhizobium > Bradyrhizobium sp. P3_C3. The sequence continues at coordinate 147,502 of NZ_JBFUGY010000010.1, forward strand.
AAAGTCGCGGGTGGTGTCGCGCAGGGCGGTGTTGTTGGCGGAGTCCGCGGCCGTCTCCGGAAACATGGACTTGTCCACCTTCTGCAAAAGCTCGTTCGACACGAAGTTGTCAGCCATATGCTTCATGACACCTTCGAACGTCACAGCGGGGCCTTTCATGATTTCGAAGGTGCGGCCGTCGACCCACGTCGCGCCGATATAGGAGAAGACATACGCGTAGGAGATGAGACCGACACCCCGGCTGAAGATGCCGACGCCGCTGAGCGACTGATTGGTCCCGTCAAGCTGTCCTTCGCTGCGCATGACGACGAGATAGCGCTCGCAACCGGCACTGCCCGCGACCTGCCGGATCAGGTTCGACAGCTCTTCGCGCTGATTGCGGAACAGGCCGGATCTGGGGTGGTAGTAGGAATCGAGCGCGCCCTTGGCGTAAGTGATCCGTCGCACCGGCGTGTTGCCTGCTGCGGCCCGCACCCGCGCAAAGACAAGATCGTCAAGGCCCCAGGATACCGGGACTTCGGCATAGTCGTTGCCGAACACGGTCAAACCGATCTTCTGGACGACAAAGATGTCCCCGGTCCCCGCAATCACACCGACGCCGCAAGGACCGGCAGTCGCCGGCTCCGCAGGCTTGGCTGTCGCCTTCGGCTTCGTCGTCGCTTTCTTGGCTGTCGGCTTTGCCTGTGGTGTGGTCTGAGCGGCGGGAGCGGTGGTTGCGGGAGGGGTCTGCGCTGCTGCCGAAGTCAGGAAGGACAGCAGGATGAGCACCGGGGCAGCAAGTCGAAACATGGATTCCAAGGATCAGAGGCGGGAGGTCATCGGATACGCCACACTAGGGTGGGATCGTGACAACCGCAAGCTGCAGCCCGGGATCGCTGTCTATCCGGTGAGCCGCGGCCGCCTCCACCGATAATACTTCATCACGAACCCATTCGACGGCTCGATCTCTTCCTTCTCGAACGCAAACCCTTCGCGCTCGTACCAGCGCCAGGCTTTCTCGTTCTCGCGCACGCAGCGCAGGTACATCTCGTCGGGCATTTGCGTGCGCGTGAAGGCCAGCAGCTTCCGCCCGAGCGATTGCCCCTGATAGGCAGGGCCGACGAACAGCATGTCGAGATAGAGTTTTGGCAGATGCAGCGCCAGCATGGCGGCGATCGTGCCGTTGTCGTCGGCGACGAACAGGCTCCAGCCGTTCTCGATCTCGCGCCTGATGCGCGCGCGCAGATTTGCCAACAGGAACTCACTCGCCTCGGCGAGGCCGGTCGAGACCCAGCTTTCCATCCAGACGCGGCCGATCTCGTCATATTCGTCGGTACGCGCGGGACGGATGACGGGATCAGACATTGGTGCTCTCGGTTCGATCTGCCCGCCTTGCGCGGGGGCTCGCTTGAGTGATCCCGGCTATTCAGGAAAATTCCCGCCTACCCACGTTGGCCGCGCGTGGCTTGCCGCGGGCGCGCCTTGCCGGCCGACAGGCACACCACCTCGGAGATCTGCAGCAGCTGCCGCGCCAGCGGGCTGGTCTTGCGCCAGACCATGCCGATGGTGCGCGAGGGCTCGGGATCGCGGAAGCGCGACAGCGAGACCGAGGCCGATCGTGTCTCCACCGACACCGCCATTTCCGGGATCAAGGTGACGCCGATGCCGGCGCTGACCATCTGGACCAGCGTCGACAGCGAATTCGCATCCAGCATCTCGCGCGGCGGCGCCGATTGCATGTTGCAGAACGACAGCGCCTGATCGCGGAAGCAGTGCCCCTCTTCGAGCAGCAGCAGCCGCATCTCGCGCATCATCTCGCGTGATGGCACCGGTGTGCCTTCGTCGGAGCCCGGCCGCACCAGCAGGAATTTTTCATCGAACAGCGCGACTTCGGTGAGCGAAGGCTCGGACACCGGCAGTGCGACGATGGCCGTGTCGAGCCGGCCTTCGACCAGTTCCTGGATCAGCCGCGGCGTCATCGTCTCGCGCACGCGGATGTCGAGCTCCGGATGCATGCGCGTGAGATTCTTGGTGATCTTCGGCAGCAGATAGGGCGCGATCGTCGGGATCATGCCGATCCGCAGCCGGCCCGCAAACCGGTCCTGCGAGGCGCGTGCGAAATCGCCGAGCTCATCGACCGAGCGCAGGATGTCGCGGACGCGCGGCGCGAGTTCCTCGCCGAACCGGGTCAGCGCCACCTGCCGGGCGCTGCGCTCCAGCAGCAGGCCGCCGAGCGCCTCCTCCAGTTCCTTGATCTGCATCGACAGGGCCGGCTGGGAGATCGAGCTTGCCTCCGCCGCGCGGCCGAAATGGCCGTGACGCGCCAGCGCGTCGAAATATCTGAGCTGGCGCATCGTCACGTTGGCCATCAGAAAATCCTATCGCAGCGATCATTAAAGTCAACTTCCCCTGATCGAATGCGAAGCCTAGAGTAATTCTACCTGGTCAAAGGCGCGAGTTCGACGCCACCAGAGGAGGTATTCATGGATGACACTTCGAAGTGCCCGTTTTCGGGCGGAAAACCCACGCGCGTGAACCGCGACTGGTGGCCGACCCAGCTCAGCATCGAGATGCTGCACAAGAATTCCACCCTGTCCGACCCGATGGGCAAGGAGTTCGACTATGCCAAGGAGTTCAAGTCGCTCGACCTGAATGCCGTCATCAAGGACCTGACGGCTCTGATGACGGACTCACAGGAATGGTGGCCCGCCGATTTCGGCCACTATGGCGGCCTCATGATCCGCATGGCTTGGCACAGCGCCGGCACGTATCGCACCACGGACGGCCGCGGTGGCGCCGGTGCCGGTCAGCAGCGTTTCGCACCGCTCAACAGCTGGCCCGACAACGCCAATCTCGACAAGGCGCGCCGTCTGCTCTGGCCGATCAAGCAGAAATACGGCCGCAAGATCTCCTGGGCTGATCTGATGGTGCTCGCCGGCAACGTCGCGCTGGAATCGATGGGCTTCAAGACCTTCGGCTTCGCCGGCGGCCGCGCTGACGTGTGGGAGCCGGAAGAGCTCTATTGGGGTCCTGAAGGCACGTGGCTGGGCGACGAGCGCTACAGCGGCGAACGCCAGCTCGCCGAGCCGCTCGGCGCGGTGCAGATGGGCCTGATCTACGTCAATCCGGAAGGCCCGAACGGCAAGCCTGACCCGGTCGCCGCGGCCAAGGACATCCGCGAGACGTTCGCCCGCATGGCGATGAACGACGAGGAAACCGTCGCGCTGATCGCCGGCGGCCACACCTTCGGCAAGACCCACGGCGCGGGTGATCCGTCGCTGGTCGGTCCGGAGCCGGAAGCGGGTGCGCTCGAAGACCAGGGCCTCGGCTGGAAGAGCAAGCACGCTTCGGGCCTGGCGGGTGATTCCATCACCAGCGGTCTCGAGGTGACCTGGACGACGACGCCGACGAAGTGGAGCAACAACTTCTTCGAGAACCTGTTCAAGTACGAATGGGAGCTGACGAAGAGCCCGGGCGGCGCGAATCAGTGGACGGCCAAGGGCGCCGAGGCGATCATTCCGGATGCCTTCGACAAGTCGAAGAAGCACCGGCCGACGATGCTGACGACCGACCTCTCGCTGCGCCTCGATCCGGCCTACGAGAAGATCTCGCGTCGCTTCCTGGAAAACCCGGATCAGTTCGCGGACGCCTTTGCCCGCGCCTGGTTCAAGCTCACCCACCGCGACATGGGTCCGATCCAGCGCTATCTCGGCCCGCTGGTGCCGAAGGAAACGCTGATCTGGCAGGATCCGATTCCGAAGGTCGACCACGAGCTGGTCGGCGACCAGGACATCGCCGCGCTGAAGACCAAGATCCTGGCTTCGGGCCTCTCGGTCTCCGAGCTGGTCTCGACCGCCTGGGCGTCGGCCTCGACGTTCCGCGGCTCGGACAAGCGCGGCGGCGCCAACGGCGCGCGCATCCGTCTGGCCCCCCAGAAGGATTGGGAGGTGAACCAGCCGGCTCAGCTCTCCAAGGTCCTCGGCAAGCTCGAAGCGATCCAGAAGGACTTCAACGCATCGGCAGGTGCGAAGAAGGTCTCGCTCGCCGACCTCATCGTCCTCGGCGGTTCTGCCGCGGTCGAGAAGGCCGCGAAGGATGCCGGCGTTGACGTGAAGCTTGGCTTCACGCCGGGCCGCATGGATGCTTCGCAGGAGCAGACCGACGCGGAATCCTTCGCCCCGCTGGAGCCGCGGGCCGATGGCTTCCGCAACTACGTCGGCAAGAAGCATCAGTTCCTGCAGCAGGAGGAAGCTCTTGTCGATCGCGCGCAGCTGCTGAAGCTGTCCGGTCCCGAGCTGACCGCGCTCGTCGGCGGTCTGCGTGTGCTCGGCGCCAATGCGGGCGGTTCGAAGCACGGCGTCTTGACCTCGAAGGTCGGAACGCTGAGCAACGACTTCTTCATCAACCTGCTCGACATGAGCGCGCAGTGGACGCCGGCGGCTGACGGCACCTACGAGGCCCGCGACCGCAAGACCAACGCGGTGAAGTGGACCGGCACGCGCGCCGACCTGATCTTCGGTGCGCACTCGCAGCTCCGCGCCTTCGCCGAGGTCTATGCCTCGTCGGACGCCAAGCAGCAGTTCGTGCAGGACTTCGCCAAGGCCTGGACCAAGGTGATGAACCTCGACCGGTACGACCTCGCGGCCTGATCCCCGGGCTTAAGCAAGCGACAAACAAAAAGGGCGGCCGCGAGGCCGCCCTTCGTGTTTCTGATGTGCGGATCGATTACTCGCCGGCGGCTTCGCGCGGGGTCTTCTCGCCGTCGCCGCCCTTGCCTTCGAGGTCTTCGCCGGTGGTCTGGTCGACCACCTTCATCGACAGCCGGGTCTTGCCGCGGTCGTCGAAGCCGAGCAGCTTGACCTTGACCTTGTCGCCTTCCTTGACGACGTCGGAGGTCTTCTGCACGCGCGCTGAAGCGAGCTGGCTGATGTGGACGAGGCCGTCCTTGGAACCGAAGAAGTTCACGAAGGCGCCGAACTCCATCACCTTGACGACGGTGCCGTCATAGATCTGGCCGACTTCCGGATCGGAGGCGATCGACTTGATCCACTTGATCGCGGCCTTCATCGCCTCGCCATCGGAGGAGGCGACCTTCACGGTGCCGTCGTCCTCGATGTTGACTTTGGCGCCGGTCTTCTCGACGATCTCGCGGATCACCTTGCCGCCGGTGCCGATCACTTCGCGGATCTTGTCGGTGGCGATCTTGAAGGTCTCGATGCGCGGCGCGTACTCGCCGAGCTCGGCGCGGGCGTTGGTGAGCGCCTTGGCCATTTCACCGAGGATGTGGATACGGCCATCCTTGGCCTGACCGAGCGCCACCTTCATGATCTCTTCGGTGATGCCCTCGATCTTGATGTCCATCTGGAGCGAGGTGATGCCTTGCTCGGTACCGGCGACCTTGAAGTCCATGTCGCCGAGATGGTCCTCGTCACCGAGGATGTCCGAGAGAACCGCGAAGCGCTTGTCTTCGAGGATCAGGCCCATCGCGATGCCCGCGGTCGGCCGCTTCAACGGCACGCCGGCATCCATCAGCGCCAGCGAAGCGCCGCAGACCGAAGCCATCGAGGACGAGCCGTTCGACTCGGTGATCTCCGACACCACGCGCGTGGTGTAGGGGAACTCGTGATGCGGCGGCAGCACCGGGTGGATCGCGCGCCAGGCGAGCTTGCCGTGGCCGATCTCGCGACGCTTGGTGCCGCCGAGGCGGCCGGTCTCACCGACCGAGTAGGGAGGGAAGTTGTAGTGCAGCAGGAACGTCTCTTTGTACGTTCCGGACAGCGCGTCGATGTACTGCTCGTCCTCGCCGGTGCCGAGCGTGGTCACGACCAGCGCCTGGGTCTCGCCGCGGGTGAACAGCGCCGAGCCGTGGGCACGGGGCAGCACGCCGACTTCGGCGATGATGTTGCGCACGGTCTTGGAATCGCGGCCGTCGATGCGCTTGCCGGTGTCGAGGATGTTCCAGCGAACGATCTTCGCTTCCAGCTCCTTGAACACGCCGCCGATGCGCAGCTTGTCGTATTTCGGCTCCTGGCCTTCGGGGAAGTAGTGAGCGATCACCTTTTCCTTGACCTTGCCGACCGCGGCGTAGCGATCCTGCTTGATCGGAATGGCATAGGCGGCGCGCAGCTCCTGCTCGACGAGGCCGAGCATTTCCTTCTCGAGCGCCGAATTGTCGATGACGGTGACTTCGCGCGGCTCCTTGGCAGCCTTCTCGGCCAGCTCGATGATCGCGTTGATCACCGGCTGGAAGTGGCGGTGACCGAACATCACGGCGCCGAGCATCACCTCTTCGTTGAGCTCCTTGGCTTCCGATTCCACCATCAGCACGGCGTCGGCGGTGCCGGCGACGACGAGGTCGAGCTGGGTGTCGACCATCTCGTCGAGCGTCGGGTTGAGGATGAACTCGTCATTGGCGAAGCCGACGCGCGCTGCGCCGATCGGGCCCTTGAAGGGCGCGCCGGACAGGGTCAGCGCAGCCGATGAGGCCACCAGCGCCACGATATCGGGATCGTTCTCCATGTCGTGCGACAGCACGGTGACGATCACCTGGGTCTCGTTGCGCCAGCCGTCGACGAACAGCGGACGGATCGGACGGTCGATCAGGCGGGAGACCAGCGTCTCCTTCTCGGTCGGACGACCCTCGCGCTTGAAATAGCCGCCGGGAATGCGGCCGGCTGCGTAGGTCTTCTCCTGGTAGTCGACCGTCAGCGGCAGGAAGTCGACGCCTTCGCGCGGCGCCTTCGCCGCGACGACGGTGGCGAGCACCACGGTCTCGCCATAGGTGGCGACGACGGCGCCGTCGGCCTGACGCGCGATCTTGCCGGTTTCAAGCTTGAGAGGGCGTCCACCCCAGTCGATCTCGACTGAATGCTTATTGAACATAGATGTCTTCTTTCATGGGTTCTCGAAAGAAGGACGGCCCGAAAAACAAAAACCATGCGCAAGATTGCGGGACGTTGATCGAAGCGGGCGATCAGCGTCCTGCGATCCTGCCATGGTTTTCGGATTTCGGATGGCGTCCATCCTTTCGGGTCATACGGGCGCCTTGCCCGTTGTGCCCAGCCGCCGGATTGCTGCTGGACTGTCAGTCGGCACGAACGCGAACACCGGATTGCGGTCCTCGCCCATCGTGCCCGGGTGCTAGCCGTCAACGGCTCGCACCCGACGCGCACGCAGCCTCGATCAAAAACCTTTAAACAAACGCTTTCGCTCGAAACCGCGCACGAAAACGCGCGCCAGTGGCGCGCGCAGGAACACTTAACGACGAATGTTGTGCTTCTCGAGCAGCGCCTTGTAACGCGCCTCGTCCCTCTTCTTGAGGTAGTCGAGCAGCGAGCGGCGGGTCGAAACCAGCTTCAAGAGGCCGCGACGCGAATGGTTGTCCTTCACGTGGGTCTTGAAATGGTTGGTGAGGTTGTTGATGCGTTCCGACAGGATCGCGACCTGAACCTCCGGCGAGCCGGTGTCGCCGGCCTTGTTGGCATTCGTCTTGATGACTTCCGCTTTGCGTTCTGCGGCAATCGACATCGTCAATTTCTCTCGTTGCGACCGGTGCTGGCAGTCAGACCGGTCAGGTTGAACACACGCTTGGGGATGATTTCGCCGTTGCCGACTTCAGCAAGCGCCAATAGACGGCCTGCCACCGTGACATAGACTGTGCCGCTACTAGTGGGCGCATCCCGTCCGCGCAATAAAACGGCCTGGCCCCGATGGAGCCTTGCCGCATCAGCCCGAGTGACGGCCAGTGCCGGGATGTCGTCCAGCGCGGTCTCAACGGGCATAAGCGCGTCGGCGAGGCTGCCCTCGCCGGACGCGGCTCTATCGCATAAAGCCTCCAACTGATCCAGCGGAATCATGTCGTTCTCGTCAAATGGGCCGACCAGGGTCCGCCGCAGCGCGCAAATATGGCCGTAAGTGCCGAGAATCCGGCCCATATCGCGGGCCAGCGCCCGGACATAGGTGCCCTTGCCGCACTCCGCCTCGAACACCGTCCGGTCGTTATCCGGTTGATCCACAAGGGTTAAATGATGAATTTCGACCGGACGGGGGGCCAGTTCCACGACCTCGCCGTCGCGGGCCAGGTCATAGGCGCGCTCGCCCTGGACCTTGATCGCGGAATAGCGCGGCGGGATCTGCTCGATCACCCCGGTGAAGCGGGGCAGCAGGGCCAGGATGGCCTCCCGGGTCGGGCGCTGGTCGGAGGTCGCGGTGACCCGGCCCTCGATATCATCGGTGTCGCGCTCCTCGCCCCAGCACACGGTGAACTGGTAGCGCTTGCGGCCGTCCATCACGAAGGGAACCGTCTTGGTGGCCTCGCCGAGCGCGATCGGCAGGCCGCCGGAGGCGAGCGGGTCGAGCGTGCCGGCGTGTCCCGCGCGCTTGGCGTTGAACAGGCGCTTGAGCACGGCGACCGCTTGCGTCGAGGTCATGCCGATCGGCTTGTCGAGCACGACCCAGCCATGGACGTCGCGGCGGTCGCGGCGCGGCTGGTTGCCCTTCTGCTTGTTGGCGCGGGGATCGTTGTTGACGCGGCGCGGCTCCTGATGCGGCTGGGAATCGCCGCCGAGATCCGCAAAATTATTTTTCTGCACGTCGCGCTGATCGGTCTCTTCGCCGCCGATCGTGCCGTGAGCCGGGTCCATCGTCATCGCTCTTCTTCCCGATCCGAATCCGGATCCTGTTCCAGGTCCTTCTGCACCGCAGGTGTTCGCAAAAGCTTCTCGATCCGTTCCGCTTCGTCGAATCGTTCGTCGACGCGGAAACGAAGGTCAGGTGCAAATTTCAGGTTAACGCGCCGCGCGACTTCGCCGCGCAGGAATTTCTTGTTGCGCTCGAGCGCAGCGATGATGACCTCGGTGTCGCGGCCACCGAGCGGCATCACGTAAACCGTTGCGAGCTTCAGGTCGGGCGACATCCGAACCTCCGGCACGGTGATGATGTGACCTTCGAGGTCCGCATCATGCACATTGCCTTGCGCCAGAATCTCGGCCATCGCGTGGCGAACCTGCTCGCCGACACGCAACTGGCGTTGCGAGCCGCCCGGCGCGGAACTTTTCTTCTGATGGTGGCGGGGCATGGTTGAAAATCACCTCGTCGTGCCCGCGTTTGGGACACGAGCATTGTCATTTGTCCTGTTGAAACGAATGCGGCGCGGATGGCCGGAATAAATCCGGCCATCGCACTCCCGCAATTTCAGCTCAAAAAGATCCGGGCGCTTCGGTAAGATTTGGACTTACAGGGAGCGCTGGATCGTCTCCACGCGATAACACTCGATCACGTCACCGGCACGCATGTCGTGGTAGTTCTCGAAGGCCATGCCGCACTCCTGACCGGACTGGACTTCCTTCACTTCGTCCTTGAAGCGCTTCAGCGTCGACAGCTTGCCTTCGTGCACGACGACGTTGTCGCGGATCAGGCGCACATTGGCGCCGCGTTCCACGGTGCCGTCGGTGACGCGGCAGCCGGCGACCTTGCCGACCTTGGAGATGTTGAAGATCTCCAGGATCGCGGCATTGCCCAGCATGGTTTCGCGCAGGGTCGGCGCGAGCAGGCCGCTCATCGCCTTCTTCACGTCGTCCACGAGGTCGTAGATGATGTTGTAGTAGCGGATCTCGATGCCGTTGCGCTTGGCGGCCGCAGCCGCCTCCTTGTTGGCACGAACCGAGAAGCCGATGATCGCGGCATTGAAGCCTTCCGCGAGCGTCACGTCCGATTCCGAGATGCCGCCGACGCCGGCATGCAGGATGCGGGCTGCGACTTCGTCGGTGCCGAGCTTCTCCAGCGAGCCGAGGATCGCTTCGAGCGAGCCCTGCACGTCGGCCTTGATGATCAGCGGGAATTCCTTGCGGCCCGCCGTCTTCAATTGCGACATCATCTGCTCAAGCGAGCCGCGCATGCCGGAGATCGAGGCAGCCGCGTTCTCGCGCTTCTGGTGCGCGCGATAGCTGGTGACCTGGCGGGCGCGGGCTTCGTTCTCGACCACCGCGAGACGATCGCCGGCCTCCGGCGGACCGTTGAAGCCGAGCACCTCGACCGGAACCGAAGGACCGGCCTCATGCACCGTCTCGCCCTGATCCGAGATCAGCGCGCGGACGCGGCCCATCTCGGCGCCGGCGACAATGATGTCACCGACACGAAGCGTGCCGCGCTGGACCAGCACGGTCGCGACCGGGCCACGGCCGCGATCGAGCTTGGCTTCGATCACGGTGCCTTCGGCCGGACGCTCCGAATTGGTCTTCAGGTCGAGGATGTCGGCCTGGAGCGCGATCATCTCGAGCAGCTTGTCGAGATTGGTCTTGTTCTTGGCTGACACTTCGACGTCGACGACTTCGCCGCCGAAGGATTCGACCTGCACCTCGTGCTGGAGCAGCTCGGTGCGCACGCGCTCGGGCTTCGCATCGGGCTTGTCGATCTTGTTGATGGCAACGATGATCGGCACCCGCGCCGCCTTGGCGTGGTTGATGGCTTCGATCGTCTGCGGCATGACGCCGTCATCGGCAGCAACCACCAGCACGACGATGTCGGTCACCTTGGCGCCGCGGGCGCGCATCGCGGTGAACGCGGCGTGGCCGGGCGTGTCGATGAAGGTGATCTTCTTGCCGCTTTCGGGCGACAGCACCTGATAGGCGCCGATATGCTGGGTGATGCCGCCGGCTTCGCCGGAGACGACGTTGGCATGGCGGAGCGCGTCGAGCAGCGAGGTCTTGCCGTGGTCGACGTGACCCATCACGGTCACCACCGGCGAACGCGTCTCGGTGTCGGTGGAATCGTCGGTGGCGTCGAACAGGCCTTCTTCAACGTCGGACGCGGCAACGCGCTTGACGGTGTGACCAAGCTCTTCGGCGATCAGCTGCGCAGTGTCGGCGTCGATCACGTCGGTGATCTTGTGAATCGCGCCCTGCTTCATCAGCATGCGGATGATTTCCACCGCGCGCTCGGCCATGCGGTTGGCGAGCTCCTGGATGGTGATCGCTTCCGGAATGACCACCTCGCGGATGAGCTTTTCCTTCGGCTCGTTCGCGGCATGGCCCTTCAGGCGCTGAGTGCGGCGGCGGAACGAGGCGATCGAGCGCTCGCGCACGTCGTCGGCATTGAATGCGGTCACGACCGTCAGGCGACCGCGCTCCTTCTGCGGGCCGGGTTTGTGGGTGGGCTTGGGGGCTACCACGGGACGCGCGGCGCCGCCGGGACCGCGACGGATCTGGCGCGGACCATCGTCCTCGTCCGGTCCGGCTGCGACCGCGGGAGCGCGACCCAACGGGCCGCCTCCCGGCCTCGCGGTGGTCGTTCCAGGGCGCGCGGTGGTTGTTCCCGGGCGTGCCGTGGTCGTGGTGGTGCCGGGGCGTGCTGCGGGCGCGCCAGGACGTGGCGTGGGAGCGGCCGGGGCGGCAGTTGCAGGGCGCGCGGCTGACGCCGGCTGTTCGCCTTCGCCAAAACGCTTCTTGGCCTCGGTTTCGGCCTTGCGCTTGGCTTCCTCTTCGTGGCGGTGGCGCTCATCCTCGGCCTTGCGGCGGGCCTCGGCGGCTTCGCGCTCGACGCGTTCGGCGGCTTCGCGGACAGCGCGGCGCTGGGCTTCGTCTTCGGCCTGGCGGCGCTCTTCGACTTCGCGCACCTTGGCGTCGGCCAGCGCGCTGGCGCGGGCGGAACGTTCGTCCTCGGTCAGCGTGCGCAGCACCACGCCGGAGCCGGCGTTGCGCGGCGGAGCCGGGCGTGCCGGAGCGGGAGCAGGCGCGGCCGGTGCCGGCTTTGCAACAACCGCGGGAGCTTGCGGTTCGGGGCTGCCGTCGACGCGGCGCTTGCCGCGCTTCTCGACCACGACCTGCTTGCTGCGGCCATGGCTGAAGCTCTGACGCACAGTGCCCGTTTCGACGCGCGGCTTGAGCGATAGCGTCTTGCTCGGAACGCTCAGCTTCTTGTCGTCAGGGGTCTTGGTATCAACCATTCAGCAGTCCTAATCCTGATCTTTGTTAACGTTGTGCGTTGCCGCACCGTCCTATTGGGTCGTCGTTGTCTCTCAGAAATCCTGGCCGGGCTTTTCGGCAGTCTTGTCATCGTCCGCCATCCGGTATCGGACCAGCATCTGGCTACGTGACAGGAATGACTTGCTCGCCGGGCCCGCGAGCAGGGCAGCATGTATCACATTTGACCGGGTAAGTGCCAAATCCAATTCTATCGATTTCAACGCAGTGACGACGGGAATCTGCGGCTTGGCGCCGCGATTCCCGCCATTTTGACGTGCCAGCATGTCCAATTTGCGGATTCCGTCCGCGGCCCCGTCGCTGGCATGGATCAGGACCTCGGCCGTGCCTTCCCGCAGGGCGCTTTCGACCTTGCCGAAGCCGGCCACAATCTGGCCCGCCTTGGCGGCAATCCCAAGGGCTTCCGTCACGCTCCGAACCAGGAGCGCCTCGATGTCGGCGGGAAGCGTCTGGGGAGTGCGCAGCTCGCGCTTGAAGGCTTTGCTAAATTGGTGACGCCGCACGGCTTCCGCAACCACCTCGCGCGAGGCGGTGACCCACATGCCGCGTCCGGGCAGCTTGCGCTTGAGATCGGGAACTATGTCGCCTTGCGGCGAAATGACGAAGCGGATCAGCTCGTCGATCGGCCGGACCTCGCGACTGACCGCGCACATCCGCATGGTCGCGGACCTTTCGGTCCGCGGTCCATGGTCGAGATCGTGGTCAGTATCTGCGAGCATCCGGGCGACATTCTCCTTCGTCCTTAAGCCGGCTGATCTTCGGTCGCCTCGGCCTCTTCGGCGGGCTTGGCGAGATCGGCTTCGGTGATCCAGCCGGCCTTGACGCGGGCCTGCATGATCATGGCTTCGGCATCGTCACGGGAGATCTCGATACCGTCGAGCGCACCAGGGAATTTGGTCTGCTCGCCGCCTTCCTTGCGCTCGGTCCAGCCGACCAGATCGTCAGTGGCGCAGCCGGCGAGGTCTTCGACGGTCTTGATGTCGTTCTCGCCGAATTTCACCAGCATCTTGGAGGTGACGCCCGGCACGTCCTTGACGGCGTCCTCGACACCGAGCTCCTTGCGCTTGGCCTCGATCTCGGCCTCCTGCTGCTCGAGATATTCGCGGGCACGGTTCTGGAGCTCTTGCGCGGTCTCCTCGTCGAAGCCTTCGATGCCGGCGAGTTCCTTGAGGTCCACCATCGCGAGTTCCTCGACCGAGGTGAAGCCTTCGGACGCCAGCAGCTGGCCGACCACCTCGTCGACGTTGAGCGATTCCATGAAGACGCGGGTGGAGTTCTCGAAGTCGGCCTGGCGGCGCTCCGATTCCTCCTGCTCGGTCAGGATATCGATGTCCCAGCCGGTGAGCTGCGAGGCCAGACGCACGTTCTGGCCGCGGCGGCCGATCGCCAGCGAGAGCTGGTTGTTGGTGTCGGGCACGACGACCTCGATGCGCTCGCGGTCTTCGTCGATGACGACCTTGGAGACTTCGGCCGGCGCCAGCGCGTTGACCACGAAGGTCGCGATGTCGGGCGACCACGGGATGATGTCGATCTTCTCGCCCTGCAGCTCGTTCACCACCGCCTGCACGCGCGAGCCGCGCATGCCGACGCAGGCGCCGACGGGATCGACCGAGGAATCGCGGGAAATCACGCCGATTTTCGCGCGCGAGCCGGGATCGCGGGCCACCGCCTTGATCTCGACGATGCCGTCATAGATCTCAGGCACTTCCTGCGCGAACAGCTTCGCCATGAACTGCGGATGGGTGCGGGAGAGGAAGATCTGCGGGCCGCGGGTCTCGCGGCGGACGTCGAAGATGTAGGCGCGGACGCGGTCGCCGTTGCGGAACACTTCGCGCGGCAGCATCTCGTCGCGGCGGATGATGGCTTCACCGCGGCCGAGGTCGACGATCACGCTGCCATATTCGACGCGCTTGACGACGCCGTTGACGATGTCGCCGATGCGGTCCTTGAATTCCTGATATTGGCGGTCGCGCTCGGCCTCGCGCACCTTCTGCACGATCACCTGCTTGGCCGATTGCGCGGCGATGCGGCCATATTCCAGCGGCGGCAGCGTATCGGCGATGGTGTCACCGACCTGGGCGCCGGGATTGGCGCGCTGCGCATCCACCAGCGAGATCTGGTTGGAATGATTTTCGACCTTCTCGACCACCAGCATGTGGCGCGACAGCCGCAGCTCGCCCTTCTTCGGGTCGATCTCGGCATGAACGTCAGTCTCACTGCCGTAACGTGCCCGTGCCGCCTTGGCGATGGCGTCTTCCATCGCCGCGATGACGATGCCGCGGTCGATCGATTTCTCGCGCGCGACGGCATCGGCGATCTGGAGCAATTCAAGTCGATTGGCGCTGACTGCCATGGCTAGTCTCCTTCGTCAGGCTCGATCTCGCCCCGCCGCGCGCGTTCGGCGGCCAGGCGGTGCTTCTTCGTATTGGTCGGTGCCGGCTTCTTTTTTTGCGGCTTGGTGTTCTTGGTGATCTTCGCACTGATTTCCGCGTGCGGTGCAGCCGGCGGCTCGATGCCGAGATCGCGGCGCATCTGGCGCTCCTCGGCCTTGCCGCGGCGCATGGATTCCGCGATCAGCTCGTCGGTCAGCACCAAGCGTGCCTCACCGATGTCTTCCATCGTCAGGAGAACGTCGGGATTATCGTTCGCCTTGACGTCGTCGCGATGCAGGTGCACGCGGTCGCCTTCGACGGCACCAAGCATGCCACGGAACCGCTTCCGCCCCTCATGGGCGACCGCCATGTCGATCTTCACCAGATAGCCGGAATAGCGCTCGAAATCCGAGCGGCGCACCAGCGGACGGTCGATCCCCGGCGAGGAGATTTCCAGCCGATAAGCGCGGTCGATGGGGTCCGCGACGTCGAGCACGGGCGACAGCGCCCGCGAGATCGCTTCGCAATCCTCGAGCTGCATCGAGCCGTCCGGCCGCTCGGCCATGATCTGCACGGTGCAGCCGGCCTCGCCGGAGATGCGGATCCGCACCAGGCGGTAGCCCATGCCCTCGAGCACCGGACCTGCGACCGCAGACACACGTGCCGCCACGCCCGGCTCGACCACGAGCCTCGGCTCGGCCAGCAACTCGGCATCCGTGGAACCAGTGTTCGGTTCGGTCATATCAGGGGTCAAGGCGCTCGATGGTTAAGGCTTGGTTAAGGACTTGAACAGGTTAGGATCTGCAGAGCCTGTTTCGGAACTCTTTATCCCGGCAGCTCGCCGGGTCGCATATCTTCCACCAAGCCGCGTTCAGGTAATAAAAAAGAGCGGGTCCTTTCGGGCCCACTCTCACTACGCGGATCGTATGAGAAGATGAATTGGCGCTGATATAGCCCTTTCCGTCCTCCCGGACAAGGCCCATCGCGGGAAAGACGAGGCTTTTTGCGCCCGGCCTGTGGCCCCCCGCGCAACGCTTCCTTCATCTAGCAGGCCTAAATTCCCTGATTGTGGGGCGACTTGGACCAAGGGCGCACCCGCGGCGTGCCCTGTACGAGTTGCGTTTTCATGACCGCTGCCACGTCGCTCATTCCCGGACTGGACGAGATCGTCAAACGCGGCGACCCCCGGCGTCGCGGCGAGATCGCGCGCGCCATCGCCCAACTGTTCTTCCAGGACGCCGAGAAGCTCCGTCCTGATCTCGTCGATCTCTTCGACAATCTGCTGATCGATCTCGTTCCGCATGCCGAGCTTGCCTCGCGCGTCGACCTCGCCGAGCGTTTCTCGCGCCTGAACAATGCGCCGCCGCATCTGGTGAGCCAGCTCGCGCGCGAAAACGAGATCATGGTGGCGGGTCCTGTGCTGCGCCGCTCGCCGGTGCTCGACGACGCCGCTCTCGTCGAGATCGCGCGGCTGAAGGGTCAGGGCCATCTGCTAGCGATGACCGAGCGCCCCGCACTGTCGGCCGCCATCACCGACGTGCTGGTCGAGCGCGGCGATCGCGACGTGGTGCGTCGCGCCGCGGGCAATGCCGGCGCGGAGTTCTCGCAAGGCAGCTATTCCGAGCTGATCAAGCGTGCGTCGCAGGACGGCGTGCTGACGCTCAAGATCGGCCAGCGCAACGATCTCTCGGGCGAGCACCTGAAACAGCTGCTCGACGGCACGCTCGACGTCATCCGCCGCCGCCTCTCGAGCGTGGTCAATCCCGTGCGCCAGGTCGAGATCAAGCGCGCCATGGCGGCGATCGAGGAGGCCGCGCTGCCGCCGGGGCCGCGCCGCGATTTCTCGGATGCACAGCGCACGGTGCTGACCTTGCATCGCGAGGGTCATCTCGGCGAGAGCGCGCTGCTCGGCTTCGCCAAGGCGCTCAAATACGAGGAATCGATCGCCTCGCTCGCGGCGATGTCCGGTGTCCGCCTCTCGATCCTCGATCGCCTGGTCGCGGGCGACCGCTACGATCCGATTCTCATTCTGGGGCGCGTGCTCAATCTCGGCTGGCCCACGGTGCGCGCGCTGATCCTGATGTGGTACGGCCCGCATCGCACGCCGGCCGATGCCGATCTCGAGCAGGCGCGCGTGAACTTCACGCGCCTGATGCCGTCAACGGCCGAGCGCGTCGTGAAATTCTGGCGCAACCGCCAGACGATCTAATCAAAGTACGGATCTTCGTCGTCATGGCCGGGCTTGTCCCGGCCATCCACGTTCTTGCTGCCCACAGAAGGAAAGTACGTGGATGCCCGGGACAAGCCCGGGCATGACGATTATCGATGGATCGCGCGAAGAATCTATGCGCGCCTGAACCGCAGATACGTGGTCTTGCGCCCTTCGCGCGTGGCCTTCCTGCCGTAGCGCGTCATGGTGTAGCCGTCCCATGGCCGACGGAAATCATCGGCGCATTCGGCGAGCCACTGAAAATCCGTCGACCGCGACAGATGCATCAGCGTCCACGCGCAGTAATCGTCGATATCGCAGACGAAACGGAATTCGCCACCCGCCTTCAGCACGCGTGCCATCGCGGCGATGGTGCGGTCCTGGACGAAGCGCCGCTTCCAGTGCCGCCGCTTCGGCCAGGGATCGGGATGGATCAGGTCGATCCGCGACAGCGATGCCTGCGGCAGCCAGGCCAGCAGCTCGGCGGCATCGCCTGCGAACAGACGGATGTTGCCGATGTTGGTGGCCTCGATCTGCGCGAGGATCTTTGCCATGCCGTTGACATAGGGCTCGCAGCCGATGAAGCCGGTCGTGGCGAAGTTCTGGGCCTCGGCCGCAAGATGCTCGCCGCCGCCGAATCCGATCTCAAGCCGCACATCGTCGGCCGCGGAATCGAAGATCTCATTGGCATTCGCCGGCTTCTCGCCCTCGATGTCGAGTGAAAGATGCGGCAGTAGATGATCGATCAGCTCGGCCTGGTGCTGCCTGAGCTTGTGGCCCTTGCGGCGCCCGAAGAAGGCGCGCTCGCTATCATCGCGATCGGGATCTGATTTTCGTTCGCTCATCGCAGCGTCTGGTACAGGCGATGGAGCAGCCGCGCGCGCGGTTCGAGCGACGAGAGGTAGATCTGCTCATAATGGGTGTGTGCGCCCTTGCCGTCGACGCCGAGTCCATCGAGCGTTGCGGTGTGGGCGGCGGTGAAATTGCCATCCGAGCCGCCGCCGGTGTGAGTGTCGATCAGCTCGAAGCCGATCTCGGTGGCAAGCGACTTCGCGTGTTCGTACAGCGAGGCGCCTGCATTGCTCTTCTCATAAGGTGGACGGTTGAGCCCGCCCGTGACCTTGACGGTGACGCCATCCGTCTTCGACGTCAGCCCGAGGATCTTGCCGACGAACTCTTCCGCGTCGGCAAAGCTCGGCACGCGCAGGTCGACTTCGGCAAAGGCCTCCTCCGGCGTGACGTTGGGGCGCGTGCCGCCGCGCGCCACGCCGACATTCACCGTAACGCCGCGTGCCAGATCATTCATCGCTTCCAGCGCCAGGATGACGTTGGCAAGCTCGCGGATCGCGCTGCGGCCATCCTGGGGCCTCGTGCCGGCATGTGCGGGCACACCCTTGATGAATACTTCGAATCGTCCGACGCCCTTGCGTCCGGTGACGATCTTGCCGCCGTCGCGCGCGGGCTCCGTCACAAGCACGTATTTGGCCTTGCGCCCTTCCGCCTCGATCAGCGCGCGCGAGGTCGGGCTGCCGATCTCCTCGTCGGAGGTGAACAAATGGGTGATGCCGAGCGGCGAGCGGTCGCCGGCGGCGCAGAGCGCGCGAAAGGCGTGATGGGCGATATAGGCGCCGCCCTTCATGTCGTAGATGCCGGGACCGAACGCGCTGTCGCCTTCGACCTTGAACGGCAGGCGCTCGATGAATCCCATCGGGTGAACGGTATCGAGGTGGCTCAGCACCAAAATGCCCGGCCGGTCCTGGCCCCAGGTCGAGCGTGCAGCGAGATGATCGCCGCAGCCATCGACGCCGGCGACGCGCTCGAGCGTAACCGGCAGATCGCGGTATTGCTCCGCGACCACGGAGATCAGCTTGTTGACCTGTTCAGGTGTGTCCGTCGGCGTCTCGATCTCCACCCAGCGACGGATGCCATCGAGAATAGTTTGTGAATCGAACCAATTGGACTTGGTCATGAACGCATCTGTGCCTTTGAACCGCATCATCGAAGAGGGCGCGCACCAAAAACGCGCCCGCAAATGACGACATAGGCCAGATTTGACGCAGTCTCAAATCGGATTGAGCCGTCGCGTCAGCGTTTGTCGGGACCTTCGCGGGCGGCGATCTGCTCGACAAGATCGACGATCGAGCGGCGCATCTTCGAATCAGTGATTCGGGTGAACGCCTTGGTCAGAGCGAGACCTTCGGAGGTCGCGAGGAAGTCCGAGACATAGGAAGGCGAGGCGCCTTCGGCGAAGCCGTCCGGGCCGGCCACGCCGCTCGGTCCGCCCTCGAACAGGAACGACACCGGCACCTGCAGAATCTCGGCGATCTGCTGGATGCGGCTCGCGCCGACGCGATTCGTGCCCTTCTCGTACTTCTGGATCTGCTGGAAAGTCAGGCCCAAAGCTTCACCGAGCTTTTCCTGGCTCATGCCCAACATGATGCGGCGCATACGCACGCGGCTGCCGACATATTTGTCAACAGGGTTGGGCGCTTTCGACATTTCCTCAGCCTCCAAACATCACCTTCGGCGCAATCACAAGAATGCCTCCGGTGCCAGCAGCGTCAAAATCAAACCCTGTTATTGGGAAACATTGCGGAGAAATTTAGCAACGCCCACTGTCTTTTGCAGCCGGTGCAGAATGAGGAGGGCGCGTGCAGTCTGTCAACCGTGGGACTACGGTTGTCAAAGGATTCCGGTCGCGGCGGCCGCGAGGCGTGATCAGGGGTGCCGTTTGGCAACACGTCGGCGGACCGCCAGAAACACGGCCAGCGCAACGAGCATGGCTGCGGGCACGTCGCCCACCCGCGCATAGACGGTCGGCGGAATTGCGGCGGGCAGGTTTGCATCCAAAATGCCTTCGACGCCGAGGCCGAGGCTGGCAACGGTTCGTCCCACCGGATCGATCACCGCTGACACGCCGGTATTGGCGGACCGGACCAGCGGCAATCCGAGCTCGATTGCGCGCATCCGGGCCTGCTCGAGATGCTGATAGGGACCGGTCGATATGCCGAACCAGCCGTCATTGGTGAGATTCACGATCCAGCCCGGACGCTCATTGCGGCCGGCGACCTCGCCTGGAAAAATTGCTTCGTAACATATCAGCGGCAGCGCGGGCGGCGCGCCGGGCACCGATAGCGCATGTCGCACGCTGCCCGGAATGAATCCGCCGCGCACGCGCGTGAGTTGCTCGAAGCCGAGCTTCTCCATCAGGTCCTGGTAGGGCAGGAATTCGCCGAACGGCACGAGGTGCAGCTTGTCGTAGACCGAGAGCACGCTGCCGTCGTGATCGATCACGTAGATCGAATTATAGGCGCGCGTGATCGGCGTGCCCCGCGGCAGGTCGGGGGCGCGGACCGAGCCAGTAATCAGCACCGTGCCCTTCGGCAGCAGCTCGGCGATTTGCGCCATCGCGTCGGCTTCGCGGGTCAGGAAGAACGGAAAGGCGGATTCCGGCCAGATCAGGATGGTGGCATCGCGCACGCCGGTGGATTGCGGCCCCGAGGCGCGGTCCGACAGCGCCAGATATTTCTTCATCACCTCCGCCTTGGCGGCGTAGTTGAATTTCGCGTCCTGCTGGAGGTCCGGCTGCATCAGGCGCAGCTTCGCGCCCGCGACCATCGTGGTCGGATGCAGCGACAGCCGGATCGCGCCGAAGATGCTCATGACAATCAGAAGAGCAATCGCAGCCGCCGGCGCGCGCCATGCCGGGCGGCGATCGGGAGTACGGTCGATCAGAGCCGCGGGGCTTGCGAAGATCGCGATGCTAAGGAATGTCATGCCCCACAGGCCAATCAGCGACGCCGTCTGCGCCAGCGGCAGCGGCTCGGACAGGGCATAGCCGAACGCGTTCCAGGGGAAGCCGGTCAATGCGTGACCGCGCAGCCATTCGGCGATGGTGAGGCTTGCGGCCAGCGCGAGGATGCGCGTGGCATCCTTGGTCCAGAGCAGGCGGGCCAGCGCGAATCCGATCGCAGTGAAGATGGAGAGATAGGCCGGCAAGCCAAGCACGGCGAACGGTGTCAGCCACGCGAACACATCGGCGTCGACGAAGAAGGCGTAGCCGATCCAGTAGAGGCCGGGGACGAAATAGCCGAGCCCGAACCAATAGCCCGTCAGTGCCGCGGCGGGGACGCCGCGATATCGTCCGGCGCCCGCGCCGTCGATCAGCCAGACCAGCACCGGGAAGGTGATGAACAGCACCGGAAAGACATTGAATGGCGCCAGCGCCAGCACCGACAGCGCACCGCATCCCATCGCGATGAGCGCACGCTTCCATCCCCAGGTGAGGATGATGGCAAGCGCAATCTGCCGAAACCGCTGGAACGGGCTCACTGCGAACCGGTCCCGTCGCTTGGCGGCGGGACGGGCGTGTCGCTGGAAGGCGGTTGGCCGCTCTCCGGCGTGGCTTCGCGGCGGCGGCTCTCGCGCTGGGTACGCGGCGCAGGACGCTCCTTCCGTGTCGAGATGCGCAGCCGCTTGACGCGGCGCGGATCGGCATCGAGCACCTCGATCTCGTAATGGCCGGGGCCGGAGATCACCTCGCCGCGCACCGGCAGGCGCCCGACGAAGCTGACGAGATAGCCGCCGAGCGTCTCGACTTCCTCACCCGCCTCGCCGGTGACGAAATCCTCGCCGATCACCGTGCGGACGTCGTCGAGGCTGGCGCGGGCGTCTGCAATGAAGGCGTTGTCGGGCAGGCGCACGATCGAGGGCGGCTCGTCGCTGTCATGCTCGTCGTCGATCTCGCCGACGATCTGCTCGACGATGTCCTCGAGCGAAACCAGTCCGTCGCTGCCGCCATATTCGTCGACCACCAGCGCCAGATGAATGCGCGTGGCCTGCATCTGCGCCAGCAGGTCGATCGCCCGCATTGACGGCGGCACGTAGAGCAGCTTGCGGATGATGCGCGCATCCTGCAGCGGTAACGCCAGGTCGACCGTACGCAGGTCGAGGCCGGCCGGCAGCGGCTTCTTGCGCTTGGTTTTCGTGGCCTCGGACACCCGTGCGCGCGCGGTCATGAAAGCGAGCAGATCACGGATGTGGACGATGCCGACGGGGTCGTCCAGCGTCTCGTTGTAGACGACGAGGCGCGAATGACCGGCGCTCTCGAAGCGGTCCATCAACTCGCCGAGCGGGATGTCGCGCTTCACCGCGATGATGTCGGCACGATGCACCATGACGTCGGCGATGCGGCGCTCGTGCAGACCGAGGATGTTGCGCAACATGGTGCGCTCGACGGTCGAGAAGCCGGTGTCGTCGGGCGTCGTGGCATCGAGCACGACCTGGAGATCGTCGCGCACCGATCCCGCCTTCCAGCCGAACAGGGTGCGAATGGCACGCAGCAGCCAGCCTTCCGCGGTCGGCCGCATCACCTCGCCTGATGTCACCACGACCGGCAAATTGGCGGTATTGCGCGGATTGTCGTGAATAGGGTCGGAATCGGGCATCTCAATGCGTCCCCGGGCGGTCTGCATAGGGATCGGGTATGCCGAGATGAGACAGGATCTCTCGTTCGAGCGCTTCCATCTCCTCCGCGTCGCCATCGTTCTCGTGGTCGTAGCCGACCAGGTGCAGGAAACCATGCACGGCGAGATGGCTCAAATGATGATCGAACGGCTTCTGTTCCTCGTCCGCCTCGCGCCGCATGGTCTCGTAGGCGATCGCGATGTCGCCGAGCATGCGCGGCGCATCGCCTTCCTTCCACTCGCCCTCCGGCTGGAGCGCGGGGAACGACAGCACGTTGGTCGGCTTGTCGATGCCGCGCCAGTTGCTGTTGAGCGTGCGGATGCCGGCATCATCGGTCAGCATCACGGCCACTTCGGCGTCGGCAACGTCCTCGTCGACACTCTCGGCGGCGGCCGCCACCGCACGCTGGATCACCGCTTCGGAATCGGGCTCGCGCTGCCAGCAATCGGCAACGACGAGGACCTCGGTCATGGGAAGGTTTGGATGTGACATTGTCTTTGTTCGGAACGAAAAGGCGCCTGCGTCCGCGCCCATATGGTCCGGCTGTTGTCTCGTCAGGATTTACCGGCGGCCGGCCGCTGCGGCTGCCCCTCATAGGCAGAGACGATTCGTGCCACGAGCTCGTGGCGGATCACGTCCTCGGCTTTGAAATGAACTTGTGCAATACCTTCGACGCCGCCCAGCAGGCGCGTCGCTTCCGCAAGGCCCGAAGTCTGGCCGTTCGGCAGGTCGATCTGCGAGGGATCGCCGGTCACGATCATGCGGCTGTTCTCGCCGAGACGGGTCAAGAACATCTTCATCTGCATCGACGTAGTGTTCTGCGCCTCGTCCAGGATGATCGCGGCGTTGGTCAGCGTGCGGCCGCGCATGAAGGCGAGCGGCGCGATCTCGATCTCGCCGGTCTGGAGCGCCCGCTCGACGATGCGCGCGTCCATGAGGTCGTAAAGCGCGTCGTAGATCGGACGGAGATACGGATCGACCTTCTCGCGGAGATCGCCGGGCAAAAAGCCAAGCCGCTCGCCGGCCTCGACCGCCGGACGCGACAGGATGATCTTGTCGACTTCCTTGCGCTCGAACAGCTGCGCGGCATGCGCGACCGCGAGCCAGGTCTTGCCGGTGCCGGCGGGGCCGATGCCGAACACCAGCTCGTGGCGCTTCAGCGCGCGGATGTAGGAATCCTGCGCGGCGGTGCGTGCGCGCACCGGGCGCTTGCGCAAATTGATGCTGTCGAAGGTGGATTTGGCCGATTTGGCGTCGAATTCGAACAGCGAGCCCTGTGCGATCACGGCGCGGATCGCGCCTTCGACTTCGCCCTGGTCGAGATCCTGCCCCTTCACGGCCTGCGCGTAGAGTGTCTCCAGCACGCGGCGCGCGGCGTCGCAGCCGTCACGCGTGCCGCCGATGGTGATGTGGTTGCCCTTGGAGTCGACCACGACGCCGAGCCGCCGCTCGATCTGAGCGAGATGCTGGCCGTAGGGGCCGACCAGCGCGGATGCGGCGCGGTTGTCGTCGAAGTCGATGACGACCTGGGTCTCGGGCGGAACTTGCATGTCGCGGTCAAATTTGCGGCTGGGAGCGAACGAAGACGAATCCGATGCGCTTTTTGGCAAGGGTTCAGGCTCCAATGGCTTGCGATAAAGCGGGCTCGCGCGCGTTACGCGGCGTCACGAGCTCACCGAGGAAACTATAGCGTTCGAGGCTGTCGATCCGGACCGGCAGGATCTGTCCGATGATGTCGGGCGAGGCCATCACATGCGCAGGCTGGAGGAAGGCAGTGCGGCCGACGATCTGGCCCTCCTTGCGGGCCGGACGCTCGAACAGCACATCGACCGTTGAGCCAATCGCGGCCTTGTTGAAGGCCGATTGCTGGCTGTCGATCAGTTCCTGGAGCCGCTCCAATCGCTGGTCCATCTCGGCGGGGGACACCGTCTCCTGCATATCCGCGGCCGGCGTTCCCGGCCGGGCGGAGTATTTGAACGAATATGCGGCAGCGTAGCCGATTTGCGTGACAAGCGCGAGGGTGGCGAGAAAATCTTGCTCGCTTTCGCCGGGGAATCCCACGATAAAATCTGATGAAAAAGCAATGTCTTGGCGCGCTGACCGGAAACGGTCGATGACACGCCGATAATCATCGGCGGTATGTTTCCGGTTCATGGCGGCGAGAATCCGGTCCGAACCCGACTGCACCGGCAGGTGCACGAACGGCATCAGCTCGCCGAGATCGCGATGGGCTGCAATCAAACTGTCATCGACATCGCGGGGATGGCTGGTCGAATAGCGCAGCCGTGCGATGCCCGGAATCTTCGCGAGATGTTCGAGCAATCGGCCGAGCGGCCAGGCTTTTCCGTCCGGTCCCTCGCCGTGATAGGCGTTGACGTTCTGACCGATCAGCGTGAGCTCGCGCACGCCGTTGTCGGCCAGCCGCTTCACGTCATCGACGATCTTCGCGACGGGGCGCGACACTTCCGAGCCCCGCGTATAGGGCACGACGCAGAAGGTGCAGAACTTGTCGCAGCCTTCCTGCACCGTGACGAAAGCGGAAATGCCGCGCGCGCGGATCGCATCGGGCTTTGGCTGGGCCAGGAAGCCGAACTTGTCGGCTGCAGGAAACTCGGTCTCGATCGCACGGCCTTCGTCGCGCGCACGCTTCAGAAGCTCCGGAAGGTGATGATAGCTCTGCGGGCCGACCACGACGTCAACCACCGGCGCACGGCGCGTGATCTCCCCACCTTCGGCCTGCGCCACGCAGCCCGCCACCGCGATCTGCATCGCCCGGCCCCCGCGCGCGGCCTCTTCCTTGGCGACCCGCAGCCGGCCAAGCTCGGAATAGACCTTTTCGGAGGCCTTCTCGCGGATATGGCAGGTGTTGAGGATGACGAGGTCGGCATCCTCCGCGTTGGCCGTCTCCACGAATCCTTCCGGAGCCAGCGTGTCCACCATGCGCTGGGCATCGTAGACATTCATCTGGCAGCCATATGATTTGATGTGCAGCTTGCGCGGCGGCGTCATGGAACCCGGAATTGAGGTGGAGGACGCCCCTCAGATATAGGCTGGAGGGACGAAAATCCAGCGATTGACACCCCGCGGGGTCATTCCGGGGCGCCCGCAAAGCGGGAGAACCTGGAATTCAGAGGTTTTGGCGCGAGATTCCGGGTTCACGCGGGTTGCGCGTGCCTGGGAATGACGACGAGGCCGAAATCAGCCCGCCAGGGTGTTCCCCGCGACCCGCCGGACCAGCTCCGGCAAGTGCCGCATATCGTCGAACGTCAATCCGGCGCCTGCGGCACGCAGCCTCTCGGCGTGACCCGGCGGGCAATGGCTGCCGCCGTGAAAGCCCAGCACGCTCATCCCTGCGGCATGCGCGCCGGTCACTCCGGGGACGCTGTCCTCGATCACGACGCACCGTTCAGGCGCGGCTTTCATCCGTTCGGCGGCAAACAGGAACAGATCGGGTGCGGGCTTGCCGCGTGCGACCTGGCTTGCGGAAAAGATGTTCGGGGCGAGCAGGTCGTAGAGCCCGGCGCATGTCAGGCCGTGATGGATCTTCTCCGGCGTGCCGCTCGATGCAACGCATTTCGGCAAATCGATTGCGGCAATCGCCGCGGCCACGTGGGTGATCGGCTGCAAATCGCTGGCGTAAAATTGCAGCGTGGCCGCATTCACTTGGCTCTCAAGATCGTCGGGGAGGTTGTGGCCGATTTCCTGTTCGACCATCCGCCGCGCGTCTTTCTCGGATACGCCGAGGAAGCGGACCAGCACTTGCTCCGAGGTGATGGGATAGCCGTGCCGCGTGAGCACATCGGCATGTGCGCGACAGGAGATCACCTCGCTGTCCACGAGCACGCCGTCGCAATCGAAGATGATGAGATCTATAGGCACGAGGGCATGATCCGGAAAAGTGTGGAGCGGTTTTCCGACAAGATCATGCCACTTAAGACGTCGGCTTGTCGTCGTCGAGCGGAACGCAATAGAGCTCGAGCCGATGGTCGACCAGCTTGTAGCCGAGCTTGCGGGCGATCTCCGCCTGCAGCTTCTCGATCTCCTCGGAGGTGAACTCGATCACCTTGCCGTCGCGCAGATTGATGAGGTGGTCGTGATGGCTGTCGCGCATCGTCTCGTAGCGCGCGCGGCCCTCGCGGAAATCATGGCGCTCGATGATGCCGGCATCCTCGAACAGCTTGACGGTGCGATACACGGTCGAGATCGAGATCTTGTCGTCGACGGCGACGCAGCGCCGGTAAAGTTCCTCGACGTCGGGGTGGTCGACCGATTCCGCCAGCACGCGGGCGATGACGCGGCGCTGCTCGGTCATGCGCATGCCGGTGGCGGCGCAGCGAGCCTCGATGCCGGTCGCCTTGGAGGCGGAGGAAGGTTTAAGTCCAGTCATAGTGTGTCTGCCTGACGGGGGCGCTTTCTGCCATCAATGTTACGACAAGTCACGTCGCATCAGAAGTGCGTTCAATTGTTCCCCGTTGGGCTGCTTATAGTAGCGTTCGCGACGCCCGACCACCATGAATCCGGCCCGATCGTAGAGCCGCCGCGCCGGCTGGTTATTTTCCTCGACCTCGAGAAATATTGTGCGCACGCCGCGCCCGGCGAGGTGGCCGAGATGCGTCATCAGCAGCGTGCCGGACAGCCCGCGGCCGCGGTGAGCCTGGTCGACCGCGATGGAGAGGATTTCCGCTTCGTCCGCGCCGATCCGCGAGACCGCGAATCCGATTGTCTTGCGGCCGAGCCGCAATCGGTGCACGAGCGTGTTGCGCTCGCCGATCATGCCCTCGAACTCGCCTTCGCCCCAGCCGTGGGCAAAGGATTGTCCGTGCAGCTGCGCCAGCCGCGCGGCGTCGCGCGTGGAGGCCGGCTCGACGGCGGCMGTGCCGCCGCGCCACCATTCCGAAAGCCATCTCATCATGAGGTTGCGGCTTGTGCGGCGAGCGGTGGCTGTGCGGCCGGCTTTGCGTCGGGCGCCTTCAGATAGAACGGCCGCGCCGGCGTGGTTTCGGGATTGGCCGCGGCGCCGAGCCAGGCGACCCAGCCGATGTCGGGCGCGGGCTGCGCGTCGACCGCAACGGGTTGCGGACCGTCCTTCGGCCAGCGACCGGCGAGGATCTTTGCGGCATTGCCGACCAGATGCGGCGCACCGAATTGCGAGGCCGCGATCGCCGCGTCAATTGGCACGACGCTCGGCCGCACCAGCGGGCTGCCGTCGCCGGCTACGATCTGGAAGTAGACGTGATCGTGCCGCGCATCGATCGCCGAGATCACCGGCGCCGTTCCGCTCTGGCCGACGACGGTGGCGGCATAGGCCGAAAGCGTCGTCAGCCCGACCGCGGGCCGCTTCGCCGCAAGCGCAAGGCCGCGCGCGGCCGAAATGCCGACCCTCAGGCCCGTGAAGCTTCCGGGGCCGACGGTGACGGCGATGCGGTCGAGCGAGGTGAAGGCAAGATCGGCCGATTGCATCACGCGCGCGATCATCGGCATCAGCGCTTCGGCGTGGCCGCGCTTCATCAGAAGCGATTCCTCCGCAAGCAGCTGGCCGGCGTCGGTGTCGAGAACGGCAGCCGCGCACGCTTCCAGCGCGGTATCGATGGCAAGGATCAGCATCGAATCAGCTTAGTCGGTCGAGCCGCGGTCGAACCAGTCCAAGTTTGATTTCTCGACCGGCGCACGATCGGCCCCGTAATTCTACGTGGACGCGAAGGCGACAAAATTTTCGCTCCCCATTTTCGATGCGGATGCATCAATTTGCAACCTTAGAGATAGCTAAGTGGTTGAAATGTTGGCATTTTAAGTAATCATTAGCAAACCAATGACACCGTCAACGGGCGGGAGAGTGAGTCAACGACGACTCAGACGGGGCGCTTTGGCAGATCAAGCCGCGCCTGTTCGGTCATTTGGAAGGGTTCATTTATGTCTTTTTGGCGAAGCGGTTCTTCGGCTAGGGAGGCTTTGGCTCAGGTCATTGCACTCGGCAAGTCGCAGGCGGTCATCGAATTCAATCTCGACGGCACCATTATCACGGCCAACCAGAATTTCCTGGACGCGATGGGCTACCGGCTCGACGAGATCGCCGGCAAGCACCACAGCATGTTCGTGATGCCGGAGGAGCGGGGCAGCGCGGCCTATCGCGAGTTCTGGGCGCAGCTCGGCCGCGGCGAATATCAATCAGCCGAATACAAGCGGCTCGGCAAGGGCGGTCGCGAGATCTGGATCCAAGCGTCCTATAATCCGATCATCGACGAAGCCGGCAAACCGGTGAAGGTCGTCAAGTTCGCGACCGACATCACCGCGCGCAAGATCCGCAGCCTCGAAGATGCCGGCAAGATTTCCGCGATCGGCCGCGCCCAGGCGGTGATCGAGTTTAATCTCGACGGCACCATCATCACCGCCAACGAGAATTTCCTGAGCACGGTGGGCTATCGGCTCGACGAGATCCAGGGGCAGCATCACAGCATATTCGTGGGGGCAGGTGAGCGCGATAGCGCAGCCTATCGCGAATTCTGGGCCAAGCTCGGCCGCGGCGAATTCCAGTCCGGCGAATACAAGCGCTTCGGCAAGGGCGGCAAGGAGGTCTGGATTCTCGCTTCCTACAATCCGATCCTCGATGAGACCGGCAAGCCGTTCAAGGTGGTGAAGTTCGCGACCGACGTCAGTGCGCAGAAGCTGTCGAATGCGAATTTCGCCGGGCAGATCGAGGCGATCGGCAAGTCGCAGGCCGTGATCGAGTTCAGCATGGACGGCAAGGTTTTGACAGCCAACGAAAACTTCCTCGGCGCGCTCGGCTATACGCTGTCCGAGATCGTCGGCAAGCATCACAGCATGTTCGTGGGCACTGACGAGCGCGACAGCGAAGCCTATCGGGCCTTCTGGGCCAGGCTGAACGCCGGTGAATTCCAGTCCGGCGAATATCAGCGAATCGGCAAGGGCGGCCGGCAGGTCTGGATTCAGGCCTCCTACAACCCGATCCGCGACCTCAACGGCAATCCGTTCAAGGTCGTGAAATACGCCTCCGACACCACCGCCCAGGTGATCGCGCGCAAGCGCAGCGAGAAGGTGCGCGACATGATGGAATCGGTCGCCGCCGGCGCCGAGGAGCTCAACGCCTCGGTGCGCGAGATTGCCGAAGCAATGACGCGCTCGCGCGAGACCGCATCGACCGCGGTCGATCGGGTCGAGGCGGCGGACCATCAGGCGCAGCGGCTGACTCAGGCGGCAGAGTCGATGAGCATGATCGTGCAGCTGATCGGCAGCATCACCGGTCAGATCAATCTGCTGGCGCTGAACGCCACCATCGAATCCGCGCGCGCCGGCGAGGCCGGTCGCGGCTTTGCCGTGGTGGCATCTGAAGTGAAGAACCTCGCCAATCAGGCCAAGCAGGCCGCCGACCGGATCGAGCAGGAGATCGGCAATCTGAACGGCATCTCGGTCGACGTGGTCGCCGCGCTGGGGGCGATCCGGGGCGCGATCGAGGGCGTCAGCGAATATGTGTCGTCAACGGCCGCCGCCGTCGAGGAGCAGAGCACCGTCACCAGCGAAATGTCGGCGAGCATGCGCAAGGCCGCGGAAGAGGCGGCGAGCATCGGCCAGGCGGCGTAGGAGAGATCTCGTAGGGTGGGCAACGCGAAGCGTGCCCACCTCTTCTTTTCGCGATGATTGCATGGTGGGCACGGCGCAAGCGCGCCTTTGCCCACCCTACGGCACTTCGCCTACATCGGCCGGACTTCGACCACGTCGGGCACGAAATGCTTCAGCAAATTCTGAATGCCGTGCTGGAGCGTCGCGGTCGACGACGGGCAGCCGGCGCATGAGCCCTTCATGTTGAGATAGACGATGCCGTCCTTGAAGCCGCGGAAGGTGATGTCGCCGCCGTCATTGGCGACCGCGGGCCGCACGCGGGTCTCGATCAGATCCTTGATCATGTCGACCGTCTCGGCATCGGACTCGTCGAAGAACTCATCCTCGTCGTCGAGCTCGGCATCGCTTGGAGCCGCGCCATCGGCGAGCAACGGCGCGCCGGACATGTAGTGCTCCATGATGGCGCCGAGGATCGCGGGCTTGAGCTGCTGCCATTCACCGTTCGCCTTGGTCACGGTGATGAAATCCGATCCGTAGAACACGCCGGTGACGCCGGGCACGTCGAACAGCTTTTCGGCCAGCGGCGAGCGCGTGGCCGATTCGCGGCTCGAAAATTCCATCGGGCCGCCGTCGACGACGACGCGGCCGGGAATGAACTTCAGCGTGGCGGGATTGGGGGTGGCTTCGGTTTGAATGAACATGGTTTTCTCCAGACGTCGCCGGTTCAAGGCCGGCGCGCAAGCTATCCAGTAGCAGATGGCGACGGGGAACGCACGGTCAAGGGGTGGGTAGGACGTTTCGTTGCGATATCAGCGGGTTAGGACACTTTAATATTCCCGCGCCGTCATGGCCGGGCTTGACCCGGCCATCCACGCCTTGCTGCGTGGCGCCAAGAACGTGGATGCCCGGGACAAGCCCGGGCATGACGGATATCTGGTTGGCCGCAGTCCAGATAGGGACGTCTACGACAGCGAATCCACGCTTCCATCGCTCAGCGCGCCCGAGATGATCGTCACCGGCACCGGGAACGTGCCCAGTTCATGCGCCAGCAGCGAGACCAGCGGTCCCGGACCCTCCGCGCCGGGATTGGCGGCGAGCACCAGCATGGCGATGTCAGGGTCCTCGTCGATCACGGCGAGCAGTTGTTCCATTGCATCGCCTTCGCGGATCACCCGCTCCGGCGTGATCGCGGCGATGCCGTTGGCGCGGCCGGCGGCGCGGTCGAGCGCGGCTTCCGCCGCCTCCTG
The DNA here is from genome assembly GCF_056402655.1 of Bradyrhizobium sp. P3_C3. Classification (NCBI taxonomy): domain Bacteria; kingdom Pseudomonadati; phylum Pseudomonadota; class Alphaproteobacteria; order Hyphomicrobiales; family Nitrobacteraceae; genus Bradyrhizobium; species Bradyrhizobium sp. P3_C3. Next base: position 178,328 of record NZ_JBFUGY010000010.1, read on the forward strand.
AGCCTCGGCGCGCATGATCTCGGCCACCCCGAGCCATTCCTGACTCTGCTGCTCGGGCTCGATGATGCGCAGCATCACCACGCCGCCGCCGGCGCGGATCGCCCAGCGGCTGGCATAGTAGACCGCGCGATCCCATTCGGCGGTGTCATCGACGATCACGAGGCATTTGGGCTTGTGACCCGGCTCGAAGCAAAGTCGCTTGCTGGTCATGCATGTCCCGGAATGTGCACGGACGGCATGCTGCCACACTCCCTCACGCTTGGGGAGAGGAGAAGCGGCCGGCGCWGTGGGCGCCGGCCGGGTCTCGCAAATGCGGGGAATCAGCGCCGGCGGATGAAGCCGACGATGTCCTTCGAGAGCTTCATGGTCTCGTCGGCGATGGCGCGGGCCCGGTCGGCGCCATCGTTCAGGATCGCGTCGATATGGCCGGGGTCGGCGACGAGGCGCTTCATCTCGCCGGCGATCGGCGAGAGTTTTGTCACGCACAGATCCACCAGCGCATTCTTGAAGCTGGAGAACTGGCCGCCGCCGAATTCTCTGAGCACGTCGGCCTTGGAGCGGCCGGAGAGCGCGGCGAAGATACCGACGAGATTGTCGGCCTCGGGGCGCGCTTCCAGGCCCTTTTCCTCTGACGGCAGCGGCTCGGGGTCGGTCTTCGCCTTGCGCACCTTCTGCGCGATGGTGTCGGCGTCGTCGGTCAAATTGATGCGCGAATTGTCGGAGGCGTCCGACTTCGACATCTTCTTGGTGCCGTCGCGCAGGCTCATCACGCGCGTCGCCGGTCCCGTGATCAGCGGTTCCGGCAGCGGGAAGAACAGGCCGTCATTGGCGCCGAGGCTGCGGATCGAGTCACCAAAGTCGTTGTTGAACTTCTGCGCGATGTCGCGCGAGAGCTCGAGATGCTGCTTCTGGTCCTCGCCGACCGGAACGTGGGTGGCGCGGTACAGCAGAATGTCGGCGGCCATCAGCACGGGATAGTCGAAGAGGCCAACGGACGCGTTCTCGCGGTCCTTGCCGGCCTTCTCCTTGAACTGGGTCATGCGGCCCAGCCAGCCCATGCGCGCGACGCAGTTGAAGATCCAGGCGAGCTCGGCGTGGCCGGAGACCTGGCTCTGGTTGAACACGATGTGCTTCTTCGGATCGATGCCGCTCGCGATGAACGCCGCGGTGACCTCGCGGGTGTTGCGCGCGAGCTCGACTGGTCCGCCCCAGACGTCCACGCCTTGCGTGATCGCGTGCATGTCGACGACGCAATAGATGCAGTTGTGGGTTTCCTGCATCTTCACGAAGTTGACGATCGCGCCGAGGTAATTGCCGAGATGCAGATTGCCGGTCGGCTGGACGCCCGAAAAGACCCGTTCAACGAATGCCATGGTAAGTCTTCCTGGAAGGTATTCGGCCGTCGTTTCCAACAGCGGCGCTGCCCCGTCAAGGGTAATTCGGTGGCGTCACGCCTCGGACTCGGTCCGGGCCGGGCGCTTCAGCACGTTAGCCGCCTCGCGCCATGAGGCCGCGCCGAGGACCTGCAGGAGCACGCCATAGACGGCGATTCCGGCCGCGATCTGCAGGCCCAGGACGATGAAGCGGATCAGCCCGTGCGCCTCGGCGGGCGACAGGCCGGTCGTCAGCCAGAGCAGGGCGCCCATGGCAGCCGCGGCGAGCACGATCCGCGGCAGCCGGTTGCGGGCGGCCGCATCGACCGAGAAGCCGAACTCGCTGGTGCCTTTCCGCAGCAGCGAGATCGCACTGCTCCAGGCGCCGGCCGCGATGCTGGCGGCGATTCCGGTCGCGCCAAGGACGTGTCCGAGCACGACAGCGAGGGCGATCGCGACCACAAAGCCCTTGGCGGTCGCCAGCAGCGGCGTCATCGTGTCGCTGCGGGCATAGTAGGCCGGCGACAGCGCTTTGATCAGCACATGCGCCGGCAGGCCCAGCGCCAGCCACATCAGCGCATGCGCGGTGGCCGTACTGTCGTCCGCGCTGAATGCGCCATGCTCGAACAACAGTCGCACGATCGGTTCGGCCAGCACGACGAGGCCGAGCGTCGCGGGCAGCGCCAGCCCGGTCGCCAGTTCCAGCGCGCGCGATTCCGCATGCGCCACGGCGTCACGGTCGCCGCTACGCACCGCGCGCGTCAGCTCCGGCACCAGCACCGTGCCCATGGCGACACCGACGATGCCGAGCGGCAGCTCGATCAGGCGGTTGGCGAAATAGAGCCAGGAGACCGCGGAGGGCGTGGCGGAGGCGATGATCGCGCCCGCGACCATCAGCCATTGCGGGCCCGAGCTTGCGATCATGCCGGGGATTGCCTTGGCGAAAAAGCCGCGCATCTCCTGGTCGAAGCTGATCCGCAGCGGCGTCGCCAGTCGCGCGCTTCGCTGCGACAGCAGCATCAGCAATTGCAGCAGTCCGGCGACGCCGACGGTCGCCGCCAGCATCCATGCTGCGAAGCCGGCGTCGGCATGCCAGACGAGCAGCATCGCAATGGCCGCAATCAGCGCGATGTTGAACAGCAGCGGCGAGAATGCCGTGAGTGCAAAGCGCCCCTGGGCATTGAGCAGCCCCATCAGCACGGTGACAGGTCCGGCGAAGGCGAGATAGGGCAGCATCAGCCGCGCGTTCGCGACGGCGAGATCGAGCGTGCCGCTACCCAGAAATCCGGGCGCGATCACGGTGATGATCAGCGGCATCACAAGCGCGATGACGATCGAAATCGCGATCAGCGCCGCGCTGACCGTGCCGAGCACGCGTCCCGCGAAGGCGGAAGCGGCCGCTTCGCCATCACGGTCACGGACGCGTAGCCAGGCCGGGATCAGGGCAGCGTTCAGCGCCCCCTCACTGAGCAGCCGTCGCACCACATTGACGAGCTGGAACGCTGCCAGAAACGCGTCCGCCACCGCGCCCGTGCCCAACAGAGCGGCAATCATGGAATCGCGGGCAAAGCCGAGCAGCCGCGAGGCCAGTGTTCCCGTTGAAACTGTCAGGAAAGAGCGGATCATTGCGCCGACATAATACCGTTGCTTGCCCGCTTGGGGCCGGTCGTGATAGGCCGCGAGCCAGATTTCAGACCGACAGGAAGCGGATTTCCGCGGGTATCGCAATCCGGCAAACAGGATCAAGGTGAATGGCTGACGTGAAATATGACGTTCTCGGCATCGGCAACGCGCTGTTCGACGTGCTGGTCAAGACGGACGAGGCCTTTTTGGGCAAGCACGGCATGACCAAGGGCAGCATGTCCCTGATCGACGAGGCGCGGGCCGCCGCCATCTACAAGGACATGGGCCCGGCGACCGAAGTCTCGGGAGGATCTGCCGCCAACACCATCGTCGGCATCGGCAGCCTCGGTGCACGCGCGGCCTATGTCGGCAAGGTCAAGGACGACCAGATCGGCAAGCTCTATGTCCACGACATCCGCGCCGCCGGCGTCGCCTTCAATACGCCCGCTGCGAAAGACGGCCCTGCGACCGGCTGTTCCTACATCCTGGTCACTGGCGACGGCGAGCGCACCATGAACACCTATCTCGGCGCCGCGCAGGATTTGTCGCCCGCCGACATCGATCCGGCCGAGATCGCGTCTGCCGGCATCGTCTATCTCGAAGGCTATCTCTGGGACCCCAAGAACGCCAAGGACGCCTTCGTCAAGGCGGCGCAGATCGCGCATGATGCCAAGCGCAAGGTGGCGCTGACGCTGTCGGATTCGTTCTGCGTCGATCGCTATCGCGACGAATTCCTCGGGCTGATGCGCAACGGCACCGTCGACATCGTGTTCGCCAACGAATCCGAGCTGCATTCGCTCTACACGACCTCGGACTTCGACACCGCGCTGAAGCAGCTGCGCAACGACGTCAGTCTCGGCGTGGTCACCCGCAGCGAGAAGGGCTGCGTGGTGGTGACGCCGACCGAGGCCGTCGCAGCGCCGGCCTCACCGATCGCGAAGCTGGTGGACACCACCGGCGCCGGTGATCTCTTCGCCGCCGGCTTCCTGTACGGTCTCGCGCGTAACCTTGCGCACAAGCAGTGCGGCGAGCTCGGCGCACTCGCGGCCGCCGAAGTGATCCAGCACATCGGCGCGCGCCCGCAGGTGTCGCTGAAGGAGCTGGCGCAGCAGCGCGGGTTGACGGTTTAAGGCGACGCCGCCTCATTCTCCGCTGTCGTCGCCCGGCTTGACCGGGCGACCCAGTACTCCGAGACCTTAGTGGTTCATCGAGAAGCCGCGGCGTACTGGATTCCCCGCCTTCGCGGGGAATGACAGTCGTGCTGTGGCGAGAGCACTCAGCTCACGCCGTCTTCGCCGCCTTCAATCCCAGCCGCTGCTCCACCGCATCGCGCATCACGAATTTCTGGACCTTGCCGGTCACAGTCATCGGAAACTCGTCGACGAACTCCACATAGCGCGGGATCTTGTTGTGCGCGATCTGGCCGTCGCAGAACGCGCGAACCTCTTCAGCCGTCAGCGTCTCGCCCGGCCTGACGCGGATCCAGGCGCAGAGCTCCTCGCCATAGCGGGTGTCTGCCACGCCAAAAATCTGCACGTCCTGAATCTTGGGGTGGCGATACAGGAATTCCTCGATCTCGCGCGGATAGAGGTTCTCGCCGCCGCGGATCACCAGATCCTTGATGCGGCCGACGATGTTGCAATAGCCCTCGTCGTCGATGGTGGCGAGATCGCCAGTGTGCATCCAGCCATTGGCATCCAGCACGTCCGCCGTCTTTTCCTTCTCCTCCCAATAGCCCAGCATGATGCTGTAGCCGCGGGTGCAGAGCTCGCCGCGTTCGCCGCGCTTGACGATCCTGCCCTCGAGATCGACGACCTTGACCTCGACATGCGGATGAATCCGCCCGACGGTCGAGACGCGCCGTTCGAGCGGGTCGTTCGTCGCGCTCTGGAAGCTGACCGGACTGGTCTCGGTCATGCCGTAGGCGATGGTGACCTCGCGCATGTTCATCTCGGTGTTGACGCGCTTCATCACCTCGATCGGGCAGGGCGCGCCCGCCATGATGCCGGTGCGCAGCGATGTCAGGTCGAACTTTGGGAATTCAGGGTGATCGAGCTCCGCGATGAACATCGTCGGCACGCCGTACAGCGCCGTGCACTTTTCCTGCTCGACCGCGCGCAGCGTCGCGAGCGGATCGAAACCCTCGCCGGGATATACCATCGTCGTGCCGAGCGTGACGGAGGCGAGGTTGCCCATCACCATGCCGAAGCAGTGATAGAGCGGCACCGGAATGCAGATGCGATCCTGCTCGGTCAGGTGCATCGCACGTCCCGTGAAATGGCCGTTGTTGAGGATATTGTGGTGCGTCAGCGTCACGCCCTTGGGCGATCCCGTGGTGCCGCTGGTGAACTGGATGTTGACGGGATCGTCGAACTGCAAGGCAGCGCCGAGTGCAGTGAGCTGCTCGCGATGCTGCGCTCCGCCCATGCGAGCGATCTCTTCGAACGGGATCGTGCCTGATGCCGCGGGGCCACCGATCTGGATCACCATCCGCAAGTCCGGCAGTCGCGCGGCGTTTAGTTTTCCGGGCTTGGCGCCGGAGAGTTCCGGCAGCAGCGTGTTGAGCATCTCAATGTAATGACTGGTCTTGAACACGGTCGCCGTGACGATCGCCTTGCAGCCGACCTTGCGCAGCGCGAACTCCAACTCGCTCAAGCGGTAGGCGGGATTGATCGTCACCAGGATCAGGCCGGCCTTGGCGGCGGCGAACTGGGTCAGCGTCCATTCCGGCCGGTTCAGCGACCAGATGCCGATCCGCTGCCCCCGTTCGAGGCCGAGCGCGAGAAAGCCGGCGGCGAGCGCGTCGACCCGTTCGGCGAATTCGGTCCAGGTCCATCGCACGCCGTGGCTAGGCGAGACCAGCGCCTCGCGATGGCCCCAGCGCCGCACGGCGCGGTCAAGGCTGCGGCCGATGGTTTCGCCGAGCAGCGGCGTGTCCGAGATGCCGCAAACATAGCTGTCGGCTTTATCAGCCAGGTTGTCTGCCAAACTCGTCTCCTCAAAGCTCTTGCCTCGTGCCTGAAGCCGATGGCCTTGGCACGAGGTTATCCATTGCAGCGAAGGCGCGCGACGCCGCGCGCCTCATACTAAGGGGTTAGGCCGCCTTCTTCCCGCTGCCCGCATCGAGCCCGGCATACACGCCACGCTCGAATCCCGTGAAGGCCTCGATGCACTTGGCGTCGACGAACGGCAACACCTGCATCAGGATCACGCCGGAAACATCGCGCGCCGGGTCGATCCAGAAATAGGTGTTGGCGAGACCGGCCCAGGCGAGGCTGCCGGCGCTGCGGCCCTCCGGCGTCTTGGCAGTATTGATCAGGAAGGACAGCCCCCACTTCTTCACGATGTCGGGGAAGAGATCGACATCGTTAGTGTACATGGGCGCAACCGTCGTCATCTTGCCAATGGTGAGATCGCCGATGTGGTTCTGGCCCATCAGCGCGACCGTCTCGGGCTTCAGCACCTGGTTGCCGTTGCCGCGGCCCTTGTTGAGGATCATCTGGGTGAACTTGATGTAGTCGCCGGCAGTGCCGTAAAGGCCGCCGCCGCCCATGCAAAATTCCGGATTCTGCTCGATCTCGAACGGGATCGGCGCCAGCGATCCATCCTCGCCGCGAGCATGGGTGGCGACCAGCCGCTGGCGCATGTTGTCGGTGATCTTGAAGCCGGTGTCGCTCATACCGAGCGGAGTGAAGAGATTGTCGCGCAGATAGGCATCGAGCCGCTTGCCGCTCACGGCTTCCACTGCCTTGCCGACGAAGTCGATGTTGATGCCGTATTCCCAGCGCGTACCGGGATCAGACATGATCGGCGTCTTCAGCGCGACGTCCTGGCAGGAGAAGATGTTCGGGGTTCCGGTCTTCTCCAGATAGACCGCGAGATCGCCGTTCCACACATTGTAAGCAAAACCAGCGGTGTGGGTCATGAGCTGGCGCAGCGTGATCGCGCCCTTCGCCGGCCGCAGCTTCGGTTCGCCCTTGGCATCAAAACCTTCGAGCACCTGCGGCTTGGCGAGGTCGGGCAGCACCGAACCGATCGGCGCATCCAGCGACAGCTTGCCCTGTTCGACGAGCTGCATCGCGGCCGCTGAAGTCACCGCCTTCGTCATCGACGCGATCCAGAACACGCTGTCGTCAGTCATCGCATCGGGCTTGGACAGGTCGCGCTTGCCGAACGCGCCTTGATAGATCACGTCGTTGCCGCTGGCGGCGATCGCGACGACGCCGGGAATCTCCTTGGCGTCGCTCTTCTGGCGCAGGATCTCGTCGATCTGGGCTTTGCTTTGCATACGCGTTTCCTCCGGTTTGATTATTGTTGGAAGCGAATGATTGTCCTCCTGCACGGTCCGCGCGGCAAGCGCGTCCAGATGCCCGCGCCGGTCGCGATGTCGTGACTTGACGGTCCGCGGCGTGCGCAGGACAGCAGAGGGCTGAACTGCAACACTCCGTCACAATCTGCGGTGGATGGCCGCAACTCACCGTGACCGTGGATGGGCTCTGGCGATATGTTTCACGTGTTTGAAGCACTTGAAACATTTTGTGCGTTGCGGCGTTTCCGCACGCGGCCAATCGACGGCCAACGTTAAGACTTGATGCAAATATTGGCGGTCGTTCATGGCCGCGGGGGACCTCAGATGATTTCGACCTGGAGCGAATGGAAGCGCTATCCCCGTCCCGGACGGGGCGACAATCTCGAGGCGCCGATTTCGCCTGGCATTTACGAGGTCCGGATCGCCGGTACCGGCGCGCTCTATTCGTTCGGCGCCGTCGACAATCTGGCACAGGCGCTGGCGCTGCTGCCGGTGGGCTCGAAATCCTGGTTCGGCCGCCGCGACACCTCCGACGTTCCCGATCTCGAATACCGGACGTGCGCGACGTCCTCGAAGGCCGACGCCAAGGCGGCCGCCGAGCGCATGATCGGCCGGCGCGAGACCTATATGAGTGGCGCGGCATAACCGCGCCGTTGCCACTTTAACTCCCAGCAGATGTGCGTTGCGGGACGGTGCATTGCGCGCCGTCTGTCCCTATATTCGGGGCCGATCCGATCGCGCCCCGAGGAGTAACGCCATGACCCCGACTGCCGCCGCACGCGCCCCGCAAGCCACGTCCAATCTGCGCGACCGGTTGAAGGATCCGTCGTTGCTGAAGGAGGCCTGCTACATCGACGGCGCCTGGGTCGGCTCGCCGGTCTTCGCGGTGAACAATCCCGCGACCGGCATCGAGCTCGCGAAAGTTCCGCAGCTCGGTGCGGACGAGACGACCAAGGCGGTCGAAGCCGCCGAGCGCGCCTTTCCGGCCTGGGCCAAGCACACCGCCAAGCAGCGCTCCAACATCCTGCGCAAATGGTTCGAGCTGATCATCGCCAACCGCGAGGATCTCGCGCTGATCCTCACCTCCGAGCAGGGCAAGCCGCTCTCCGAGGCGCTCGGCGAGGTCGATATCGGTGCCGCCTATATCGAGTTCTTCGCCGAGGAAGCCCGTCGCGTCTATGGCGAGACCATCCCGACGCAGCGGCCCGATGCGCGCCTGCTCGCGATCAAGCAGCCGATCGGCGTCTGCGGCGCGATCACGCCGTGGAATTTCCCGAACTCGATGATTACCCGCAAGGTTTCGCCGGCGCTGGCGGCCGGCTGCACCGTGGTGTTGAAGCCCGCCAACGAGACGCCGCTCTCGGCGCTGGCGCTGGCCGTGCTCGCCGAGAAGGCCGGCGTGCCCAAGGGCGTGCTCAACATCATCACCGGTGACGCGCCGCCGATCGGCAAGGTGCTGTGCGAGCATCCGGCGGTGCGCTTCGTCGGCTTCACCGGCTCGACCGCGGTCGGCAAGATCCTCTACCAGCAGGCCGCCATCGGCGTGAAGCGGCTCGGCCTCGAGCTCGGCGGCAATGCGCCGTTCGTGGTGTTCGACGATGCCGATATCGATGCCGCGGTCGAAGGCGCGATCGTCTCGAAATACCGCAACATGGGTCAGACCTGCGTCTGCGCCAACCGCATCTACGCCCAGGACAAGATCTACGACGAGTTCGTGCAGAAGCTGTCGAAGAAGGTCGCGGCGATGAAGATCGGCGATGGCACCGAGAGCGGCGTCACGCAGGGCCCGTTGATCAATTTGAAAGCGGTTGACAAGGTCGAGCGTCACATCGCGGACGCTGTGAAGCGCGGCGCCAAGGTCGTCACCGGCGGCAAGCGCAGCGAGCTCGGCCGCTCCTTCTTCGAGCCGACCGTGCTTGCCGACGTCAAGCCGGACTCGCTGGTGGCGCAGGAAGAAACCTTCGGCCCGCTCGCCCCGGTGATCCGCTTCAAGGACGAGGCCGACGTGATCGCGATGTGCAACGCCTCGCCGTTTGGCTTGGCTTCGTACTTCTACTCCCGCGATCTCGGCCGCGTCTGGCGCGTCGCTGAGGCGCTGGAATCCGGCATGGTCGGCGTCAACACCGGCCTGATCACGACCGAAGTCGCCCCCTTCGGCGGCGTCAAGGAAAGCGGCCTCGGGCGCGAAGGATCGCGTCACGGCATGGAAGAATATGTCGAGATCAAATACGTGATGATGGCGGGGGTGTAGGCCCGTCGCCGATCAGTCCTTGCTTCGACGCAGTTCGCTGGGACTGCGTCCGAGCTCGCGTCGCATCCATTTGGCCAGATGAGATTGATGGGCAAAGCCCGCTTCGAGGGCAACATCGCTTAGCTTGCGATCGCCTTGAAGGAGGAGCTGGCGCGCGTGCTCCACTCTCCTTCTCAGGATGTAGCGATGAATCGTGACATCCATGGCCGCCTTGAACCAGGTCCGCAGATGCGAGCTGCTGACGCCGGCCTCGCGGCTGAGAATGTCGATTGTGAGCGGCTGGTCGAAATTTGCATCGATATAGGCGAGGACTCTCTGGAGCTGCGCGTTCGAGAGGCGGATGGCCTCTCCCGGCGGATCATTCGCCAGGTTGATCAATTCGACCGCCAGGGCCATTCCCACGTTTTCGGCAAACAACGGGCCGCTCGGCGAGCCCGCTTTCACGTCGCTTTCGAGAGCCTGTCCAAGCAGAACGATGCGGTCATTCCGCAGCATATGATGATGTGTGAGCCGGGCGGCTGCCAATTGTCGGCTCCTTGATGCTGCGTGGTCCAGCATGCCTGGTGCGAGCCGGATCTGAAGCGACTGGTAGGGCGTCTCAGCCACGAAGCCGCCGATGGCGCCGGACGGAACCACATCGATATCGCCGGCCTGACGTAGAAACTGTTCCCCGGTCTCGAGACAGAATGAGCGCGTCGCCCGGTTGAGGTGGATGATGATGCGGTGATCGCCGATCGGCTCCAGCGCGACGGCGTCAGGCTCGGTTCGCCTGGCCGCAGCGGTGGCGCCGGCCGATGTTGACGCCGAACTCGATCTCGCACGCATGGGTCAGGCTCCAGATCTTGGCGGAACGTGTTCGATATTTGGCGGATCGTGCGCGATTTTCAACGGCGCCGGCGTCAAAGAACTCATCTGTCGTTTCCCGACAAATGAGGATGCCAAGTGAGTCACTACGTGATTGTGGGAGCCGGCCCGGTCGGGCGCGAAACCGCGCGCCTTCTGGCGGAAGAAGGGCACAGTGTCATCCTGACCAGCAGGAATGCCGGATCGCTCAATGCCGGCGATGTGCGTACGGTTTCGTCGGATGCCACCGATGCCGCACAGCTGGCGGTACTCAGCAAGGGCGCGGATGCGATCTTCATGTGCGCGATGGCGGCCTATCATCGTTGGCCGACCGACTTCTTTCCGATCATGGACGGAACGGTCAAGGCGGCCGAGCAGGTTGGTGCCAGGCTGCTCGTGGCTGGGAATGTCTATGGCTACGGCGCGGGGGCTGCGAGCCCTCTTACGCCAAACATGGAGCCGGACCCGACCACCCGAAAGGGCACGACCCGGCACATCATGTGGCAGCGTGCGTTGCGATCGAGCGTTCCCGCCCTTGAAGTGCGGGCGAGCGATTATCTCGGCGACGGCGCAGTCGCCTATTTTTCCCTGCTGGCGTTGCCGTCGCTGCTTAGGAACGAGCCGGTTGCCTTCCTCGGCGATCCGGATGCCGCGCATGCCTGGTCTTTCACCAAGGACACGGCGAAGACGCTGGTTGCAGCGTCGCGCTTCACTGGAGAATGGGGCCGCGCCTTTCACGTGCCGTCGCAGTCGGCGTCGGTGCGCGAGCTGGTACGGAGATTCGCAGCCGCGCTGAAGATCGACGCTCCTGGCCTGTCGCGACTCGCCCCGGCTGAGCTGGAAGGCATCGGCTTCAGCGAAGGGATCGAGATGGCCTATTTGTTCGAAAAGCCGCTTTTGCTCGATGCCGGCGATACAGAGAAACTGCTGGGCGTCACCGCGAGCAGTCTGGACACCATGGTTCGCGACACACTTTCGCAAGTAGCAGACATGGGTGCGACAGGGAAGGAAGCAAAATGAGTGAACAGGTGACCAATCTCGTCCAGAACTACATCGCGGTCTGGAACGAGAGAGATGCCGGGAAGCGCCGGTTGCTGATCGACAGAGTCTTCAGCGACGCGTGCGTCTATATCGATCCGAATGACTCGGTGGCTGGAAAGGATGCGATCGAGCGCCTGGTGCAAGCCTTGCAGGCGAGACTTCCGGATCTCCGCTTCACGCTCGCCGGTCACGTGAACGCGCATCACGATCAGGTCCTGTTCGGCTGGACGCTGGCTGCGCCCGGAGCCGCAACACCTGCCGCCACAGGCGTCGACATGGCGGTGTTGGACGGTGACCGCATTCGGCAGCTTCATGGATTTGTAAATCCGCGGGACCAATAGCGTGTAGCCCGGATTGCGCTCCGCTCCATCCGGGCGACGGACCAGTCACCGCCGCAACACCGCAATCGTCCTGTTCGCGAACGTCAGCCGCTCGGCCATGACCGACACGAAATAGGTCAGCAGCTTGTGGCTGAGCGCGGGGTCCTCGTCCCTGATCGCGTCGAACTGGAGCGTGTTGAGCACGTAGAGCACGCTGGCGACCTCGGCCTGGATCGTCGCGCTGCGCGGCGTGTTCGACACCAGTCCCATCTCGCCGATCGTGGTATAGCGCCCCAGGCTGCGCACGCGCGTGGTGCGGTCGTCGTCGGCGGGGACCATGATGCCGACGCGGCCGTCGAGGATGAAATGCATGGAATCGGCGGGGTCGCCGGCCTGCACGATGATGTCGCCGGCCTCGACCTCGAGGCGCTGGCAGCGGTGGATCAGCGCGTCGGCGTCGGCCTCGCTGTCGAGTATCCCCGTGAACCAGTCGCGCAGGCTGGCTTCTTCCTGCTCCCGCCCCTGATGCTGCGAGATGATCTCGTTCTCGCACCATTCCAGCGCATGATCGAGCTCGGGAATGATGGTGACGCCCTCGCCGACGAAGTCGCTGGAGCGCAGCACCTTCTCGGCCGCCGCCGACAGGTGCACCAGGATCAGCTCGACGCCGAGATCATGCGCGCTGCGCTTGATCTGGGCGAAGCTGTAGGCGGCCGAGGAGTCGACGCCGGTGACGAGCTTGAAGTCGAACAGCAGATAGCGGCACTCCGGGCGCTCCTGGAGCAGCTGCTTGACGTGCTGGTAGAGCCGGTTGGCGGAGCCGAAGAACAGATAGCTCTGCAAGTTCAGGCCCTGGATGTTGCCGCCATGGGCCAGCAGCACGTCCTGGTCGTCGCGCGAGCGGTCGAGCGAGGAGCGATATTCCGAGCCGTCGAAACTGTATTTGATTGACTCCACCCGTGCGGCGCTGAACGCAAACGTCGCGCAGCCGATGATCACGCCGATCAGGATGCCCGGGACGAAGCCCCAGGCGACGATGATCGCGATGATGGCGATCAGGGAGAGATATTCGAGCTTCGAGAGCCGCTTGCGCGACTCGATGATCCATTTGTGGAGCTGGTCGGCACCGAGATAGAGCAGAAGGCCACCGATGACGAATTTCGGGATGAAGCCGAGCAGATCGGGCGCGACGGCAAGCATCAGCAGGGACAGCGCCGCGACCGTGAGGCCGGACAAGCGCCCGCGGCCGCCGCTGGAGAAATTGAGGATCGAACGGCTGATCGAGCTGCAGCCGGCGTAGCCACCCAGCATGCCGGTCAGGATATTGGCGGCRCCGGTGACGTTCAGCTCGCGCTCCAGATTGGCCTCGCGATGCACGGCAACCTCGATGCCGGTGGTGTTGAACAGGGTGCTCGAGGCCGTGACGAAGATGACGGCAACCACGTTGCCGAGCAGGTCCGGCACGGCAAACCAGGGATAGCGGGCGAGATCGTCGGTGTGCCAGGGCAGCACGAAGACCGCCTGCGGCGGCGGCTGAAACGTCCAGCCCAGGACGCGCGCGTGATCGAATGAAACGCCGGTGATCCAGAACGCCAGATGCGCCGTGAGCACGCCGCCCACCAGGATGATCGGCAGTCCGAACGGGCTGCGCGAGCGATGCCAGGTCAGATACAGCACCAGCGCCATCGCGCAGGCGGCGCCCAGCTCCAGCAATGTGGTGCCGTTGGTGAAGTGCTGCAGCGTCGTGAACTGGAGCGGGTGGTTGGTGATCACCCGCACCGCGCCCAGGGCGATGAGAAGTCCGGTGGCGCCGAGGAAGCCGCCGACGACGGGATAGGGCACGTAGCGGATGGCGCGGCCCAGCCGCGTCAGGCCCAATCCGCACAGCACCAATCCCGTCAGCACCGTCGACAGGCCGAGCGTGATCAGAACCGGCGAGAGCAGCGGTGCCGACAGGTTCGCCGTCTCGAGGCGTTCGACCACCGAGGCCGCCAGAATTCCCGTCACCGCCGCGGTCGAGCTGTCGGGAGCACCAATTGCGAAGGGCAGGGAGCTGCCGAGCCCGATGACGACCGCAAGCACCGTGGAACTGACGAACGTCGCCGTGATTCCGTAGGACAGGTAAGGCGAGAGCGGCCCGGCGAAGATCAGCAGCGAATAGGACAGCCCGAAGGTGACGGTCAGGACGCTGGCCGCCGTTCCGCCCAATATATCATTTAACGCACGCTTGAGGGCCGGATTGAATCGCGAAGCCGGATTGAAAATAATTGCTGGATCGGTCACGCCGTTGCGCTCGCCCCTGAAAAGTCCCGTCCCGAGACGTAGACGAGTACGGGCTTAGCGCAACTGGATTCTTGTAACTGTGAAATATCCGACAGTTTTGCGGTGAGGATCTCCATTCACGACATGTGAATGGTCAACCATATGATGGACAGAAAAAACGAAGCCTCCACACTCACCGCTGTCATTCCCCGCGAAAGCGGGGAATCCAGTACGCCGCGGCTTCTCGGTGAATCACAGGCGTCTCGGAGTACTGGATCGCCCGGTCAAGCCGGGCGATGACGGAGCGAGACGAAACAGCCGGGCTTAAATCTTCAGCTCTTTCCCCGTCACGCGCCTGTAGGCTTCGAGATAGCGCTTGCTGGTTGCATCCACGACGCTGGCGGGCAGCGGGGGCGGCGGCGCGTCGCCGTTCCAGCGGCCGGCGTGGCGCTCGACGTCGAGATAATCGCGCAAAGGCTGCTTGTCGAAGCTCGCCTGCGGCTGGCCGGGCTTGTAGGCATCGACCGCCCAGAACCGCGAAGAATCCGGCGTCATGACTTCGTCGATCAGGATGATACGGCCGTCCTTGTCGCGGCCAAACTCGAACTTGGTGTCGGCGATGATGATGCCCTGCTCGCGGGCGAGCTCCTCGCCGAGCGTATAGACCGCGCGCGTCATGCTCTCGAGCGTGTAGGCGACCTCGTCGCCGACGACCTCGCGCATCTTCGCGATGGTGATGTTCTCGTCATGGCCGGTCTCGGCCTTGGTCGCCGGGCTGAAGATCGAAGGCTCCAGCTTCTCGCTCTCGACGAGGCCCGCCTTCAGCTTCTCGCCGGCCAGCGTGCCGCTGGCGGCATATTCCTTCCAGGCGGAGCCCGAGAGATAGCCGCGGATCACGCATTCGATCGGGAAGACGGTGGTGCGGCGCGACAGCATGGCGCGGCCGAGGATCTCGGCGCGATGCGGCTTCAAGGCCGGCACGGCGGCAATGATCTCGTCGGCGTCGGCGCTGATCATGTGATGCGGCACCACGCCTTCGAGCTCGTTGAACCAGAATGCGCTGATCTGGGTCAGCACCGCACCCTTCATCGGGATGGTCTCGCCCATCACGACGTCGAAGGCGCTGATGCGGTCGGTGGTGACGAGCAGCAGCCGGTCGTCGTCGACGGCGTAGATATCGCGCACCTTGCCGCGTCCGATCTTGGGCAGGGGCAGGTCACTGGAGAGCATGGCGGTCATCGGCAGGGCCTTCGCAGACAAGTCCATCGGACAGGAGATTCAGGCCGCACTGGATGGTACGGCCTAAATCGGGATAGCCTATTCCGGCAGCGGAATGAACTCATGTTCCTGCGGAACTGCGGCGAAGCGGCCGGTTTTCCAGTCCTGCTTGGCCTGCTCGATCCGCTCCTTGCTGGAGGAGACGAAATTCCACCAGATGTGGCGCGGGCCTTCCAATGCATCGCCACCGAGAAACATCATGCGCGTTGCCTTCAGCGCCTTCACGGTGATGCGGTCGCCGGGCCGGAAGATCAGCAGCCGCGGCCCCTCATAACGCTCGTTCGCGATCTCGACCTCGCCGTCGACGACGTAGATGGCGCGCTCCTCGTGGTCGGGGTCGAGCGGCACGCTGGCGCCCGCGACCGCCGTGACCTCGGTGTAGAACCAGGGCGAGACCATCGTCACCGGCGAGGTGATGCCGAAGGCGGAGCCCGCGATCACCCGCGCGGTGAAATCGCGCTCGGAAATCATCGGCAGATCGCCCGCGCCGTAATGCTGGAACGACGGCGCGATCTCTTCGGATCCGGCCGGCAGCGCGATCCAGCTTTGCAGGCCGAGCATCTGCTGGCCCGAGGCGCGCTGCGCGTCCGGCGTACGCTCGGAATGGGCGATGCCGCGGCCGGCGGTCATCAGATTCATCGCGCCGGGCGCGATCTCCTGGACGTTGCCCTCGCTGTCGCGATGCATGATCGAGCCGTCGAACAGATAGGTGACGGTGGCAAGCCCGATATGCGGATGCGGCCGCACGTCCATGCCCTTGCCGGAGACGAACTGCACCGGGCCGAAATGATCGAAGAAGATGAAGGGCCCGACCATCTGCCGCCTGCCATGCGGCAGCGCGCGCCGCACCACGAATCCGTCGCCGAGGTCGCGGGTGCGTGGCACGATGACGAGATCGAGTGCGTCGCAGGACATGGGATCGCCGAGCACGGGATCGTTCGAGGGTTGCCAGCTCATGGTGGTCTCCTGTTTCTTGCTGGTATGATCGTAACAGAACAATGTCGGGAACGGGAGAAGACCGATGATCCCACCGCTCAAGCCAGGCGCCAGGCTGCTCGAGGTCACAGGCCCCCGAATCGAGACGGAACATTTGATCCTGCGGCCATGGCGCGCGGGCGATATTGCGCCGAACGCCGCGATGCTGTCCGATCCCGGCACCGCCCGATTCATCGCCGCCGACGGCAAGCCGGTCACGACCGAGATTGCCGGCTGGCGTAACGCGGCCGTGATCTCCGGGCACTGGGCGCTCCACGGCTTCGGCATGTTTGCGGTCGAGGAGAAATCGAGCGGCAGCTACATCGGGCGGGTTGGTCCGTGGTGCCCGCCGGGCTGGCCCGGCTTCGAGGTCGGGTGGGGCATCGCCAAGGAATTCCGCGGCAAAGGTTATGCGGTGGAAGCGACCAGCGCGTCGATCGACTGGGTGTTCGACAGCTTTGAGATCGACGAGATCATGCACTGTATCGAGAGCACGAATACGCCGTCGCAGGGCGTGGCGCGCAGCCTGGGCGCCCGGAAGGAGCGCGAGATCGATCTGTTCGGCAAACCGGCTGACGCCTGGATCACGTCGCGCGCCGCGTGGACCCGGCGAAATTGAATCGGTCTTTGATCTGAACTAGGTTCGCGTCACGCGCGTGCGTGCGCGATCGGGTCGACCGGATGCTGCTTGCCAATCTCGAACTTGCCTTTCGCGCCAGCGCCGTGGCGCTGCTGTTGGTGTTGGCGGCATCGTTGTTCTCGGACTTCCGCAACGTGCTGGCGGCTCGGCTCGGCGCGGCCTTCGCGCTCGGCTCGGCCGCGCATGCGGTGAGCTATTCGGTCGGCGTGACGTCGCTGGTGCCGGCCTGGCATGCGCCGCTGATCGCACTGTCGACCGGCAATATCGTGGTGTTCTGGCTGTTCACGCGCGCGCTGTTCGACGACGAATTTCGCCTGCGCTCGTGGCATGGATTGATCTGGGCGCTGGTGACCGCGTTCAGCTTCGCCGGGTGCGTCTGGATCGCGCCGGGCGGCCATGTGCGGTTCTCCGTCACCGTGGTGAACCTGATCGTGCTCGGCTTCATCGCGCTCGCGGTGGGGCAGACGATCGCCTCGTGGCCGGCCGATCTGGTCGAGCGCCGGCGGCGTGCCCGCGTCTTCATCGTCTGCGCCGCCGCGCTCTATGGCGGACTCAACGCACTGCTCCAGATTGCCGTCGCCGGCAGCGACGTCGGCGATGTCGCCAACACCATCAATGCCGGCGTACTGGCCTGCGTCGTCGCGGCCATCGCCACCGCGATGATGCGCGTCGATGGTGCCGACCTGTTTCCGGCGAATACGGGCGTCACGCCAGCGGTCATTCTGAGCCATCCCACAGCCACCGATGAAGCCGCCGACCAGAAGCTGATCGATGCCCTGATGCGGCTGATGGCGGACGAGCGGATCTATCGGCAGGAGAACATCACCATCGGCGTGCTGGCGGGCCGGCTGAAAATTCCCGAATACAGGCTGCGCCGGCTGATCAACCAGCGGCTCGGCTACCGCAATTTCAATGTGTTCCTGAACAACCACCGGATCGAGGAAGCCAAGGCCGCGCTCGCCGATCCCGCGCAGGCCGAGGTCCCCGTCATCACCATCGCGATGGATGCCGGCTTCCAGTCGCTCGGTCCCTTCAACCGCGCCTTCAAGGCGGTGACGGGCGTGACGCCGACGGAATACCGGCGGCTCAAGGTGAGTGCGGCGTAAGTTCTAACCCTTTCCAATCACGCCGAAATTCCAGAATCGACCAGCCCGGTTCAGTTTCAGCCAGTCCATTTTCCAAATCCGGCGAGCACTCCTCCGCCCGCTCCGGCTTCCTCCCGGCACACGCCCCAGCCGGAGAAAGCCCGTGACCCGCCGCCGCAAGATCATCCTCCTGACCACCGCCGTCGCCTGTCTCGGCCTCGCGTTCGGCGCGGCTCGCGCGCGCAACGCGCCGCAGGTCGCCACCGGCTTCCTCGCCGACATCCTCTGCGCCGAGACATTCGTCTCCGGCCTCGATCCGCAGCGCACCTTCACCGAGACCACCGACGCAATGCCCGGCACGGGTCTGATCACCTGGGCGATGGACTACCGGATCGACCGGGTGCGCAAGGACGTCACCGTGACGCTGTTCGGCCTCGGCCGCAGCCATGCCGTCTATCGCGAGGGGCTGGGCTGCACGCTCGAGCACGGCGCTGATATCGCCGATGTCGCGCCGCCGGCGGATGACAAACAGCCCCCATTGCTCCCCGAGATCGCGGGACCTTCAATCGTGCCGCCGCAAAGCGAGGGGCTATCAGCCGCACTCGATCGCGCCTTCACCGAACCCGCGCAGCCGCCCACCCGCCGCACCCGCGCCATCGTCGTCATGAAGTCGGGCCGCGTCATCGCCGAGCGCTATGCGGATGGTGTTGGGCCGGAGACGCCGCTGCTCGGCTTCTCCATGACGAAGTCGGTGATCTCGGCGCTAACAGGCATTCTCGTGCGCCAGGGTAAGCTCAAGCTCGACGGGCCCGCACCGGTCGCCGCGTGGACAAATCCGGATGATCCGCGCCGCGCCATCATCGTCGACCAGCTGCTGCGACACACCGCGGGCCTCGCGCTCGGCAGCTCGCTGCAGGCTTCGCTTGGCTCCGCCTTCGAACCGGTCAATCGCATGAAATTCGTGGAGGACGACATGGCCGCGTATGCCGCGAGCAGGCCGCTTGCGACCGCGCCGGGCACGGTGTGGAATTATCACGATGGCAACACCATCATGCTCGCGCACCTGATCCGCAACGCCGCCGGCGGCAACCCCGCCGACGCGCTGCGCTTCGCGCGCCGTGAGTTGTTCGCGCCGCTCGGCATGCGCCAGGTCACGCTCCAGCTCGACGGTGCCGGCACGATCGAGGGATCGAGCGAGATGCTGGCCTCCGCGCGCGACTGGGCGCGCTTCGGTCAGCTCTATCTCAATGACGGCGTCGCCGGCGGCAAGCGTATCCTCCCCGAGGGCTGGGTGAATTACACGGCGTCAGCCACGCCGAATGCCTGGGTCGGCATCGGCGCCGGCTTCTGGACCAACCAGGGCGACAGCTTTGGCGCGAATTTCCGCGTGGAGCACGGCTGGCCGCGCGATGCCTTCTTCGCCAAGGGCACGATCGGGCAGTACACGATCATCATTCCCTCGGAACAGCTTGTGATCGTGCGGCTGGGCCGCTCGCCGAACTGGCCACCGGAAGCCGATGGCGTGTTCGATCTGGTGCGGGATGTGGTGGCAGCCACGCGCGAGAAGGGGAAAATGGCGGGGGTGGATTGATGACAGCAGCGGAGCGCGGTCTCTTCTTCCTTCTCCCCTTGTGGGAGAAGGTGGCGCGAAGCGCCGGATGAGGGGTCTCTATCCGCGAATTAGACCGCTAGAGAGTCGCGCGCGGAGAGAACCCCTCACCCGGCTGCGCTTCGCGCATCCACCCTCTCCCACAAGGGGCGAGGGTGCACCGTCTGCGCGGAGGGAATCTCCTACCTCCCGAGCTCCGTGGCCTTCGCCACGCGGTCGAACCGCTCCAGTGTCATGATCGCGTCGGCAAATTTCTCCGCGCGCGCGTTCAACACTGGGCGCGCCAGCGTCAGAAACTTCTGCTGCATCGCCTGCGCATCGGGGAACGAGGTCGGCTCGCCCGAGGGGTCGGCATAGAGCCGCTCATGCACGCCATCGTCCGTCGTGATGCTGACGCGCGCGCCGAACGGATGAGTGCGGCCGACCTCGAGCCGGTCGTCCTGCACCACGTCGAACTTGTCGGCGAGCGCGTCGATGGCGGCGTCGCCCAGGCGGTTGTAATCGTCCCAGCCGAAGGAGCCCTGGTCGAGCGCGAGCGCGCCGGTGAAGAACATCGAGAACTGGCCGCCGACGATCGAGGTCGGATGCCGCTTGGTCGCGGCATCGCCGGTCAAGGTGATGCCGTTCCGATGCAAACCGATCTCGACGCGCTTGACCTGATCGGGCGTCAGATTGTGCTCGCGCCGCATCGCGATCAGCGCATCGATCGCCGCGTGGGTGTAGCGGCAGCTCGGATACGGTTTGACGCCGATCTTCATGGTCTCATAGGTCTTGCCGAGCTCGGCCACCGCCTTGTCGGGATGCGCATCGTCGGTGTAGCCGGCGAGCAGGCCGTGCTTGCCCTCGACCGATTCCGTCGCGCCGACGAAATCGTTGCGCGCCAGCGTCGCGGCGATCACGCCATTCATCGCGGCGGCGCCGACCTGGTAGCGCTTGTTCCACGCGCCGTTGACTAGGAATTGCAGCGAGCCCGCGGCCTGGCTGCCGGAGACGCCGAACGCGGCGATGATCTGCTGCTCAGACAGGCCGAACAGTTTGCCGGCGGCGGCCGCCGCGCCATAGGTGCCGGCGGTCGCGGTCGGATGGAAGCCGCGCGCGTAATGCGAGGTCGGGTCGAGCGCGTTGCCGAGCCGGCAGCAGACCTCATAGCCCGCGACGATCGCGGTCAGCACGTCTCGGCCCGAGGCGCCGACCATCTCGCCGACGGCGAAGGCGGCCGGAACCACCGGCGCGCTCGGATGCAGCGAGGAATCGGCGTGGGTGTCGTCGAAGTCGAGGGAATGGCCGAGCGCGCCGTTGAGGAGGGCGGCGACCGCCGGCGTCCAGGTCTTGCTGTCGCCGAACACGGTGGACTCGCCCTTGGTGTCGAGCGCGAGCGCTTCCAGCATCTTCAGGATCGAGGGGGTGGATTCCGCCTCGCTGCGGGCCCGGATAGCACTGCCGAGGAAGTCCAGCGTCAGCACCTTGACGCGATCCAGCACCTCCGCCGGAATATCCTGGTATGTCAGATTAACGACATAGGCGGCGAGCGTTGCGGTTTCGTGAGCCATCGTGTTTCCTCGTTTTGGCGCGCAAGTTAGGCGGGCTGATTTGGCCTTTCAAGCGGCCTTGGGGCCGCGGGCATCAGCCATGCTTTTGGCAGGCTCCAAGAGGATCGGATCGGGACATTCGACGATGGCACTCGCAAGACAAATGTTCGACCGGATCCGATCACGGCGGACGCAGCTGGGGCTGGCGATCCGGGTCACGGTGGCCGCGGTGGCGGCCTATGCGATCGCCACCGCGCTGCATCTGTTGCTGCCGCTCTGGGCGGTCCTGACTTCGCTGATCGTGACCCAGATGAGCGTCGGCCGCTCGCTGAAGGCGACGCGCGACTACGTGCTCGGCACGATCGGCGGCGCCATCTATGGCGGCGCCATCGCGATCCTGATCCCTTATTCCACCGAGGTGGGCCTGTTGGGGCTGCTGGTGCTGGCGGTCGCGCCGCTCGCCTTCGTGGCTGCGATCAACCCAAGCCTCAACGCCGCCACGGTGACGGCGATCATCGTGCTGCTGGTTCCGACCATGCATCATTCCGATCCCCTGGCGTCGGCGATCGACCGCGTCAGCGAGGTCGGGGTCGGCGCCATCACTGGCCTGCTGGTCTCATTCCTGGTGCTGCCGTCCCGCGCCGTGCGGCAGATCCGCGCCAGCGCGGCCACGCTGCTCGAACTGATCGCGGATGCCTTCACCGAACTGCTCGCGGGGCTCACGCGCGGCCGCGACAACGACGCGCTGCACCGGATCCAGGACGGCATCGGCACGGCAATGGTGGGCATGAACGCGATCGGCGCCGAAGCCGAGCGTGAGCGCTCCGTGCGACTGTCGAGCGGGCCCGACACCGGCCCGCTGCTGCGCACGGTGCTGCGGCTGCGCCATGACGTCGTGATGATCGGCCGTGCCACGGTGGTGCCGCTGCCGGCCGAGGTGCAGATGCGGCTTGCAGCCCCGCTGACGGAAGTCTCGACCGTGATCGCGCGATTCCTTCGCTCCGCCGCAGCTGCCTTGCGCGAGGGCGCCGGTGCGCCGGCGATCCATCCGGTCCACGTCGCGCTCCAGCATTATGCCGAGGCCGTCGCCGCCGTCCGTCATGACGGCCTGATCCGCGGCCAGCCCGGCGACACCGCCGAGCGCTTCTTCGCGATCGGCTTCTCGCTGGAGCAGATGCACCAAAACCTCTGCGATCTCGATCGCGTCGTCGGCGAATGGTCGGAAGCCTCGACCGACAAGTCCGCGCGCGTGGCGGAGTGAGCCAGAGCGTTTTCGAGCGAAGTGGTTGCCGGTTCGCGTCAAGAAAACGCGTCAGAATAAGAGGCTACAGATCGAAGAACGCCAGCTGCGTCGCGTCGCGCCGCTCGATGCCGTCGGTCAGCGCCTTCAACGCGACATCGAGGCCCGCTTGCTGCTGCTCCAGCTCCCACGCGCCGTCATGGTCCCACTGAAAGCACTGGCCATAGCGCTCGCCGGGCTCGACATGGAGCAGCAGGCAGCGGCTGAGCTGCGACGGCTCGGCAACCGGCACCAGGTGTCTCAGCGAGACGCCGTATTCCTGGCGGAAATAGGCGCAGGCCTCTTCGAGCTCGTCCTCGGAGTGGGCAATGAAGTCCAGGACATTGCGAAGCTGCGTGGCGAGTTCATCAGGCGCATAGAAGCGAAGCTCGGACGATGATTCAGGCAGCCGCACCAGCAATTCGGTCTCGCCGCGCGTCAGCAGGAAATTGCGATAGTCATCGGGGAGGCGGACGCCGAGCGTCTGCTCCGCTTTGCTCACGTCCGCCTCGCTCGCCGGCGTACCGGGTTTCCAGCGCCAGCCTTTGCTTGATGTTCCCGCCTTGCGCTGGGCCTCGTAGTCCTCATAGCCGGGAAACGCCATGATGTCCTCATAGCCGCCGAAGCGCGACCATTGAAAGGCGTCGTCGAAGGCCTCTTCCCGCCGCTCAGGAAAATAGCCGCAGAGCAGCTCGGCGCGCTTGAGGATGCGCGTGTGGTTCGGGGCGGTCTTGCAAAGATGCTCGATCGTCTTCAGTGATGCCTCGGGATTGTCGGCCTGAAGATAGACGTCGCTCAACAATTCCAGGATGCGCCCCTCGAGGTCGTTATCATAGATGGACCACGCATAATGCGGCTGCCCGGCAGCGCGCCGCGCAACGAGCGTATCGCGCGCCTGTTCGGCAAAGCGCACCGCCTGTGCGAGATCTTCACCGGCGACCTTGCCGCGGCGAGCGGCGTGCCAGAGATATAGCGGCTCATGTTCGGCCGGCGTGCCCTTGAGCGCGTCGAGCTGCGCGGCCTGCTCGGCCATCGGCGCGCTGAGCGCCAGGATCATCAGCTCATCGAGCCCCTTCTGCCAGTCCGGCTTGGCTCGCGGATTGGGCCCGAGGTCGCGCAGCGTGTAGTTGGTATGATCCGTCTCGACATAGCCGGCCGCGACCAGCTTGGCGACATGGCGGCGGAAAGCCGCTGCGGCGCCGGCGATATCAGGAAATTCCTCGCGCAGGAATTCGTTCGCGTCGGGCTCGCCCTTCCAGTTCATATGAACGCCGATCACCATGGGATCGCTGCCCGGGACCAGCATCAATTCGCGATCGTCATCGCCGGGCGCGCGGTGGAAGAACTTTGCCAGATACATGCGACCCTCCGAACGCGCCGCCGGGATCGGGGCGCCACGTCTCAGTCGCAGTTTCAGGGAAACCGGTTCATGCCGGCCGGCAAGAGCGTTTTCGAGCGAAGCGGATAGCGGTTCGCGTGAAGAAAACGCGTCTAAAATAACGATCAACGCCTTTTCAGGCCCTTGGCCACCATGCGCCAGACCAGCAGGTCGATGCGGTCCTGGCCGAAGAACGGCTCGTTCTCGAACACGAAGGTCGGCACGCCCCAATGACCGGAGGCGGCGTGGTCCTTTTCGTTCTCCGTGATCACCCGCTCGTAGCGATCGGGGTCGGCACTGATCGCTTCATCCATCGCGGCGAGATCGAAGCCGGCCGCTTCAGTGGCGCGCGCGAGATGATCGCCCTCGTTCCAGCCCGCCACCGAGCCGTCCCACAGCACGCGCGCGATCGCGTCAGTGAATGCGAGCGAGCGGCCTTCGAGCTGCGCCATCGCGCCCAGCCGGGTCAGGCGGTGGATGTAGGGCTGCTCGGCCGCAACATCGAACGTCGTCTTGTCCTGCACGATCGGATCGGGCCTCGGAAAGCGGAACGGGATGCCCTCGTGCTGCGCCACGCGCGTGCTGTCGAGCACCACATAGCGAATGAAGTTCGGGCTGGCCTTCTTGAAGAAGCCGGGCACGCGGACGGCGAGCGGATAGACCGGCCGCAAATTCACCGCGAGATCGTACTCTTCGACGAGCTTGAGCGTCTTCGGCAGCGCCAGATAGCTGAAAGGACTGCGGTAGGAGTAGAAGAGGTCCACGGACAGGGTCATCGCACCGGCTCCATGATCCCGATCATCCCGCCAGTCTGCGCGTCAGCATGCGGAAGCGCAAGATCAGGAGGCCGGCATAGACGAACGTGCCGATCGAGAACCCGATCCAGACGCCGACCGCGCCGAGCCCGGCATTGAAGGCCAGCACCCAGGCGATGGGAAAGGCGACGCACCAATAGCCGATCGCCGCGAACAGCAACGTCATCCTTGTATCGTTGATGCCGCGCAGCGCGCCGGCCATGATGGTCTGGAGGCCGTCGGCGATGAAGAAGGTCGCGCCGACCAGCAGCAGGGTCGCCGTCAGCTCGACAGTGGCCGCGCTGGCCTCGCTGCTCCCGAAGAACAGCCGTCCGAGCTCGTAGCGGCCGAGGATGATGGCAACGGTCAGGGCCGAGACCAACGCTACGCCAAGCACCGCCGCGACAAGGCCCGCGCGCCTCACCGCGGCCGGGTCGTCGCGGCCGAAAGCATGGCCGACACGGACCGTCGCCGCCATGCCGATGCCAAGTGGGACCATGAACAGCACGGCCGTGACCTGGAGCGCGATTTGGTGCGCGGCAAGCGCCGTGGTCGAGATCAATCCCATCAGCAGCGCGGCGGACGAGAACAGGCCATATTCCAGCAGCAGGGAAAACGAGATCGGCGCGCCGACCGCGATGAGCTGGCGCATCAGGGGCCAGTCGATCCGCCACAGATGAGCGAGCGGGCGGTAGTCCGCGAACGGCTTTCGCCATGCGGCGATGGCGAGCACGGCAAGGAAGGTGCCGAGATTGACGAGCGTGGTCGCAAGCCCCGCGCCGAACAGGCCTAGCTCCGGCAGGCCGAACAGGCCGTGGATCAGGCAATAGACCAGCGCCGCGTTGGCGGGGATCGCTGCAACGGTGATCCACAGCGGCGGCTGCGGCCGGTTCACCGCGCTCATCATGCTGCGCAACGCGATGAAGCCCAGCGCCGGCGCGATGCCCCAGGCCAGCCCGTTCAGATAGCGCTGCGCGAGCGCGGCCGATTGCGGCGCCTGTCCGAGCGCCAGCAGGATGCGCTCGCCATAGAGCGGCGAGGCCATCATCGGCAGCGAGATCAGGAGTGCGATCCACAGGCCGGCGCGCAGGGAGCGGCGGATGCGCTTGACGTCGCCGGCGCCGAACGCCTGCGCGGCCAGCGGCGACACCGCGGCCATCAATCCGAGCCCGAAGGTGAAGCTGACGAAATAGACGGTGTGCGCCAGCGCGGCGGCCGCGACCGCATCCTCGCCGAGCCGCCCGATCAGCGCGAGATCGGTCGTGATCATCGCGATCTGCCCGAGCTGCGTCAGCATCATCGGCACGGCCAGCCGCAGCGTCTCGACGAACTCTTCGGCGAGATGGTTTTGCGGCACGCCGGCTTGCGGCTGCGGACGAGGTTGCACGGTGTCGAGCATGGCGGTTGCAATAGCACAGCCGCACGTCGAAAACATGGCCCCGAGTGCGAGATGCTTCTTCACCCTCTCCCCTTGTGGGAGAGGGTGGCTCGCCGCGCAGCGGCGAGACGGGTGAGCGACTGTGTTCGCTGTCAAGCGGGTTGCCATGGTGTTTTAGTCCTGATCATGACATTGAGGATGGTCAGCAGCTTGCGGGCGACGGCGATCAGGGCAACGAGCTTCGGCTTTCCATWGGCCACGAGGCGCTCAAAGAAGGCCTTGAGGACGGGGTTGTGACGTCTGGCGG